>DASQHK010000020.1:0-6040 GCA_035632135.1 Bryobacterales bacterium | reverse complement strand
ACGATTTCTCCCGCTTCTGGCGCTGTGGCTCGCGGCCGCCTCCCTGCTGGCGGCGCAAGTCTCAGCCGAGCGCCAGCGCCTGGAGCAGAGCCTCACCCAATCCGCCACCGGCCCCCAGTTCCTGCTGCTCACCCTCGGCGTGGCCTTCTTTCTCGGCGCCGCTCACGGCCTCACTCCCGGCCACGGCAAAACCATCGTGGCGGCCTATCTGGTCGGTTCCCGCGGCACGCTTTGGGACGCCGTCTACCTCGGCTCCGTCGTCACTCTCACCCACACCTCGAGCGTCTTCGTCCTGGGCTTCTTCACCCTTTTCGCTTCTCGCTATGTATTAATGGATCGGATCTATCCCTGGCTCTCCGTGCTGAGCGGTGTGCTGGTCGTGGCCATGGGCATCTGGCTGCTGCGCGTGCGCTGGCGCGCCCCGGGCAGGCAGGACCACCATCACGGTCACGACCACCATCATCCCCACGACCATCCTCATCCTCACCCCCACAGCCATCCCCACGACCATGCTCATGATCACGCGCCCGCCGTCTCCCGCTGGCAGTTGCTTTCGCTCGGCGTTTCCGGCGGCCTGGTCCCCTGCCCCGAGGCCCTGGTCGTCCTGCTGATGGCCGTCTCGCTGCACAAGCTCGGTTTCGGGCTGGTGATCCTGGTGGCGTTCAGCGTAGGCCTGGCGGCCGTGCTGATCTCGATCGGCGTGGCCATGATCCTGGCCGGCCCTCTGATGTCGCGTCTCTCCCCCTCCGGCTGGATGACCCGCGCGCTCCCCATCGGCAGCGCCGCGGTAGTGACGATCTTAGGCTGCGGAATTGTTTACAAGGCCCTGCTCGACAGCCGCCTGCTCCGCTTCTAGATCCGTTACTTCGGCTCGATCCCGATCGCCCACAAATCGGTTTTTCCCAAGTTCTCCCCAATGTGTGTGCTGCCCCTACGCCACACTACTGCGCCGGTCTTCAAGCTGGATGTCTCCGTCCTCCCATCTGGAAACACATGCCGCAACTCCGCGCCCGACAGGCAAACCACCACCCGGTCCTTGTGTTTGTGCTGCGGCTCTTTGTGCCCCGCAGGGATGCGGATTTCGTACACGCGCGCATACTGGTTCTCGATCAGCACTTTGTAATTCGGCGCCAGCCCCGCCGCGCCCCACGGCGGATCGCCGGGTTTCCCAGGCCCCAAGAAGCTCACCGCTACCATGCGGACGTCGTTTCCGCCGACGTTCTTCCCCGAGTGCGGCTGCGCCGATGGCACGTTGACCTCGCCCCGCTGCGGCGTAATGGTCCGCATCGCGCCCCCCACCGGCGTAACTTCGATCTTCCCGCCCGCGAGCCACACGATCACGCCCGGCGGATGCCGGTGCACCGGCTCGCTCGCGCCCGCCCGGAGCGTCTCCTCCACCACGCGCACTTTCTCGTTGCGAAAAAGCTCCTTCTCCTCCGCCCCCCACGCGCAGATCGAGACCGCCAGCAGAGCCATCACCACCCGCATCCGCATCGTCATTCCTTCACAAAATCCTGCGCATAGTAGCTCGCCGTCAGCGGCTCCCCGGTGGCCAGCCTGGTCAGTTCGTTCCACGGGTACCGCGCCCCAGGCCCGAACACTTCCTTTTTCAGAAACTCGCCCACGTCCTTGCGGTCCACGTAAGCAAAGCCAGCCGGATCGTTTACGCCCAAGCGCCGCGCCAGCGCGTGGTGCACCTGCGAGGCGAACAGCTCGCCCATCATATAGTTGTGGTAATACACAGGCGCCGTCACCAGGTGGATCTTCGACGCGTAATCCGGCTCCGAGCGGTTCTCCGGCCGCCGCAGCCCCTGGTATTTCTCCACCAGGTCCCACCACAGCTTCGAAAGGTCCTGATCCGGGTTGGCGTACATCGCCCGTTCGAAATGCAGCATCACCTGGCACCAGCGGCTGAAAATCAGCGTCTCCATGCGCAGCTCGCGCCGCGCTTCCGTCCCGTAGCGGGCCGCCCGCCGCCGGTCGAGTCCGAGCGCCCAGGTGAACCACTCCGCCCGCTTGTTCACCCGCCCGAACATCATGGCGATCCCTTCCGTCGTCAGGATGTGCGCCTCCGTCCGCAGCTCATACGGAAGCTGCGGGTCGATGTTCTTCTCGTAAACCGCGTGCCCCATCTCGTGCAGCATGGTGTTCATCCAGCGATCGTTCGGCCGGATGTTGCCCAGCACGCGCACGTCGCCCAGCCGGTCGATGTCGGTCGAAAACGCGTGCGGGCTCTTGCCCGGTTTCTCGTAAAGGTCGCTGCGCGCCAGCACGTCTTCGATCGGCAGGCCGAGGCCGTCGTAGAACCGCTGCACGATTTTCACAATGTCCTTCTTGGCGTAGAGCGCGTCCAGGTTCAGCTTTCCCACGCTCGGCGCTTCCTGGAAGAACGGGTCCTCGTAATGCCACGGCCGCAGCTCCTCCACCCCGATCTTGTACCGCGCGGCCAGCGCCTTATCGAGACGCGCCTTCATCTCCTGAAACGGCCGCCGCGTCAGATCGTCCAGCTCGCCGAACAGCGCCAGCAGCGCCCCCTCATCCTGCTCGTTGAGATACAGCGACATGGCGTAGAAGTCCCGGAAGCCCAGCTTGCGCGCCGCCTCGTTGCGCAGCTTCACCAGCTCCTTGAGCGTCGGCTCCACTTCGCGCCCCACGCCTTTGCTCGCCTTCCACGCCCGCTCCCGCTCGCCGGAGTCTTTCGATTCCCGCAGGATTTTACGCACATCGTTATCCGTCAGCTTCCGGTCGCCCGCCTGCGCGCGGTAAACGTTGAACGTCTTCTCCACCTGGTTGCTCTTGGCATTCATCTGCTCGAGCAGCTTGGGGTCCACCTGCTTACCTAGATAGCTGAGGTACACCAGGTCGATCTCCCGCTTCACCAGCGCATCGCGAATGCCGCCGCGGTCGCGGATCGCCTTCACCTCATCGAACGCTTTGGGATCGGCGAGCACCTTGTCGAGCGCGTTCTCCGCTTTCTCTTTGACCTGGAAGTCCTCGTCCCTGCCGCTGATGTTGGCGTTCCACCACGCCAGGTTGGCTTCTTTTTCGAGCGGCTGGGTCTTCTCCAGGTGCCGCGCAAGGAAAGCCCGCGCCGCCTCATCGGCCGCCGCCGCGCCGCCCTTCTTTGTTCCTCCGCACGCGATCATCCCCAGAAGCATCCCTCCCGCCGTTACGCCCGCCATCCAGTTACGCGTTTGCACGTCCAACGATTATCCCACCGCTTCACCCCGCGCCCGCGCCCTTCCGGGCCGGTGCGCTTGCCGGTCCTCTAAGCAGGCGGTCACGCCCTTGCCCCCCTCGTACCACCCCCCATTAGAAATAGTTACTGTGAAAATAGGAAGTTTTTCCTAGCGCCCTGGACGCTTCCATGCCATAAAATTGAAACGGATTCGGCCTTTTGGCGTCGATATGAGTAGAGAGCGCGAATGTGACCAGGGGTTGAATCCGAGCTGAGCACCCCCGGCCAGGAGGCGCTTATGGAGATCATCGGCGACAGGAAGTACGTTGAGATACCGGGCGAAAAAACCCACGAGCTGCCCCCGCTGCTCGTTCGCACCGCTCCGGAGGTCACCCCCCTCGACGAAATGATGGATATGGCGGCCGGCATCGTCGACGACGAAGATCTCGTCCCCAGCCTGCCCGCCGATGACTGGTCGCCCGACTCCGTCTCTGAGAAGCGCAAGTTCGACCTGGCCCTGAACCTCGCCGAGCATTACCTGAAATTCATCGGCCAGTGGCAGTGGGGAGATTCAGTGCTGGAATGGATCCGCCAGTGCGAAATCACCTTCGAATCCGAAGCCAACCTGCGCAACCTGCTGCGCCCCGACCTGTGGCCTCACGCCGGCCGCAGCAGCTTCGTGACGCTGCTCTCCGATAAGTCAGTCCCCACCCGCGGCATCGTGCTCGAAAACGCCGTCGGCCTGCGCCTCACCTTCCGCCAGCCGCCGCCGATTGCGTGCTTCTCCAACCAGTTCCTGTTCTATCTGAACAATCCCGTCGCCGTCAGCGCCTACCAGACCTGGGCTCATCTCAACAGCGAAACGCAGGCTCTCCTGCCGCCGGAGCGTTTTCACTTTCAAGTGCTCAGCATGGCCTGTTAAGGTTGCTCCGATTCCAGCTTCGGCGCCTGCATCTTCACCAGCCCCACGCCCAGGAAGATGACCACCATCGCCGCCGCCTCCCGCGCCCCAAACGGCTCGCGATAAATCAGCCATCCCAGCCACACCGCCACCACAGGGTTCACATACGAATAAAGCGAGGCCACCGAAATCGGCAGGTGGTCGAGCGCATAGACGTAAGCGCTGAAGCCCAGAATCGACCCGAACACCACCAGGTAGGCAAAGGCGCCCGCGCTGCGCGCCGTCCAGGAAACCGGCTGCGGTGTCAGCAGCAGCGCCAGCGGCGCCCACGCAATCCCAGCCCCGAGCTGCTGGAACGCGCCACTCACGATCGGGTGCGCCCGCCGCGGCCGATTGCGATTGTAGATCGAGCCAAACGACCACCCCAGCGCCCCCACCTGTATCGCCAAGAACCCTTTCCAGTAGCTGGAAGCGAAGCCCGCGTGCAACAGATCCGGCCCCACCAGCAGCGCGCAGCCGCTGAAGCCCACCACCAATCCCGCCAGCGCCGGCCGATGGATCGGCTCGCCGCCCGGAAACAGCGACTCCATCCCCACCATCCAAAACGGCGTGGTGGTCACAAACAGCGCCGCGATGCCGCTCGGAATGTGATGTTCGGCGAAGGTCAGCGCCCCGTTGCCGACCCCTAGAACCAGCGCGCCGGAGAGCAGGGCGTCGGCCAGCTCCCGCCCGCGCGGCAGATAATCCTTCCGCGCCACACAGGCCGCCAGCAGCAGCCCGCCCGAAACCAGGAACCGCCCGCTCACCAGGAAAGGCAGCGGCAGCGTCTCGCTGGCCATCCGGATGGCGAGGAAAGTCGTCCCCCACAGCCCGCACACCGCCGCCAGCGAGCCGTATGCCTTGACGGCGTGCGCCCGCCGGGGTGTCACTCGGCCGCCGCGCTCACCGCATTGGAAACCACCCGCAGCAGTCTCCCGTTATCCTCCGCGAGCGGCCGGGTGGTGAGGATGACGCACAGCAACTGCCGCTCCGGATCGGCCCAGGCCACCGTTCCCGTCGCCCCGCAGTGGCCAAACGTGCGCGGCGAAACCAGGTCGCCGAAGTACGCCCACACCGGCGAGCGCGCCAGCGCCCAGCCGAGTCCCCAGGGAGCCCCGCGGCCTTCGTTGACCGCCGCGTTCTGGTCCCGCGTCATGGCCTCCACCGTGGCCGGGCTGAACACCCGCGTGCCGCCATAGGAGCCGCCATTCAGGAACGTCTGGAGCAGAATGCCCAGGTCGCCCGTCGTCGAGTGCATCCCGCCCCACGGGTTCTGTATATCTCTCCAGTAGGGGCTGTTGGCCCCCCAGCTTTTCTCGTCTTCCGGGTTCGCGTTCGCCCCGCTCTGGCACCACGCGGTGTCCGAGATCTTGCGCCCGCCGAGGCCGAGCGAGCTGCTCTTCATCCCCAGCGGCTCGAAGATCTCCCGCTTCTCAAAATCGCGCAGCCGCACCCCGCTGATCCGCTCCACAATCTCCGCTGCCAGCAGCACGCCCATGCTCTGGTACCGGAAGCTCGTCCCCGGCGGATAGAGCAGCGGCGTGGTGAAGCTGTGTTTCACGAATTCGCTCAGCGGCGCGTGCGCCCGCCGCAGCTCGGTGTTTTCCGGCAGCATGTCCGGCATTCCGGAGGTGTGGCTCAGCAAATCGCGCACCCGCACCTTCGCCCGCTCGTCGCCGCGAAATTCCGGCAGGTAATGCTCCACCGGATCGCCGAGCGACACCTGCCCCCGCTCCACCAGCAGCATCAGCGCGCTGGCCGTCACCGGCTTGGTGATGGAAGCGAGGAGAAAAACCGTATCCGGCGTGGCCGGCGGCGCATCCGGGCCGGGGCGCATGTGCCCGAAGCCTCTGTGTAAGACAATCTTGCCGCGCCGGGCCACCAGAATGGAAGCGGCCAGCACCCGCCCCTGCTCGACTTCG
>DASQHK010000019.1:0-9858 GCA_035632135.1 Bryobacterales bacterium | reverse complement strand
CGCAACCACGTCCTGCGGTGCCTGGAGAAAGATCGCCCCTACGTCTCCATGCCCGATGAGCCTCAAGGCGAGAAAGGCAACGCCACGCCGGCCGCGCTGGTCAGCAAGGATGATCCGGCCGGCGCGCTGGTGCGCCGCGAGCGGATCGAGTCGGTGCGGCGGGCGGTGCTCGCGCTGCCTCCCAACTACCGCGAGGTAGTGGTGCTCTGCGACCTGCACGAAATGAGCTATGCCGAAGCGGCCGCAGCGATGGGCTGCGCCATCGGCACCGTTCGGTCGCGGCTGCATCGCGGGCGCGCGCTGCTGGCCCGATCGCTCGACAGCCCGGAGCAAAGCGCTGCGCAGGCCAGGGCTGCGTTAGCCGGCGGCCCGGCAAGATGTAGCCCGGCAAGCGGCAACCCAGCGAGGTGTTTTGTATGAACTGCCAGGATTTTGAAGCCATCGTCGATGATCTGGCGCGGGACGAGATGATGGAGGTCTCGACACGCCAGGATGCCCTGGCCCACGCCCAGGCCTGCCCGCCATGCGCCGAGCGCTTGGCCGGCGAGCGGGCGCTGGCCGCCGACCTTCGTGCCCTGGCCGAAGCCGACGAGCTGGAGGAAGCGCCCCTGCGCCTCGAACTGCCTCTGGTGGCTGCGTTCCGCGATCAGGCCGCAGTTTCTCCGGCGTCTCGGATGCGCCCGCGGCCACGCTGGGCAACACACGCGGCGTTAGGCGCCGTGGCTGCTTCGGTGCTGCTGATCGCCGCCCTGACGGTCATGGCTGTTCGTCGCTACGGCTCGCCGCAGAGAAGTGGTCCACGGCCTGCCCAACAGGTCCGGCCCGTGGCGCCGAAGCCCGTGCTCGCTAAGGCCGTGGAGCCAGGCCCGCCGCTTCCCGCCCACGCTCGCCGGACAGTCACATCATCGAGCATTCGCGCCGCGCAGGCCACCGCAGCCGAAGTCGCCACCGACTTTCTGCCGCTCCCTTACGGCGACGCGCTGACCACGCTCGAGGGCAGCCACCTGGTCCGCATTCGCCTGTCGCACTCGGCGCTGACGACCTTTGGATTGCCGGTGAATCAGGATCGCCGGGGAGAACTCATTCAAGCCGACGTCCTGCTGGGCGAGGACGGATTGGCCCGCGCCATCCGCTTCGTTCGCTGACCATAGGAGCAAAAATAGACGGAGAAGACATCATGAAACAAATACCGCACATTTCGTTCACGCTTGCCGCGGGCATCGCCGCGCTGCTGGCCGCCAGCGTGGCTGCGACGGCCCAGGCCCCTCCGCCGCCTCCCCCGCCGGGGCCCGGCGGCGACGTTTTCTTTTATCGGCAAATGCGAGTGGGTCCCGGCGGCCCTCCGCTGGGCGCGGAGACCTTCAGCTTCGTCGCCACGGAAATGAGCTTCAGCGGCCAGCCCGTCAAAGGCGCGCCTTACTCGGCCGTAGCCGCCACCGAGGAGACGCAGACCCTGGCCGACGGCAACCACATCAACCACAGCAACACAGGCAACGTCTATCGCGACAGCGAAGGACGCACGCGGCGCGACCAGACCCTGGCCGCCATCGGCCCGTGGGCCGCGGCCGGCAACCCCCATCAAACCATTTTTATCAACGACCCCGTCGCCGGCTTCAGCTACATCCTCGATCCGCAAACCAAGATCGCGCGCAAGCTTAACCCGCCGCCCGGAAGCGCGCCGCGTATTCCGAAGACTAAGCCGGCCGGCAGCTTCGATACCAAGACGGAGTCCCTCGGCCAGCAAACCATCGAGGGCGTCCTGGCCCAAGGCACGCGAACCACGGTCACCATCCCCGCCGGTGCCATCGGCAACGAGCTGCCCATCCAGGTCGTTTCCGAGCGCTGGTATTCGCCCGACCTGCAGATCGTCGTCATGAGCAAGCGCAACGATCCCCGCATGGGCCAAACCACTTACCAACTGACCAACATTTCCCGCAGCGAGCCGCTGCACTCGCTGTTTGAGGTGCCCTCCGACTATACGGTCAAGGAAGGGCCGCCCGCGGGAAAGTTCCAGATGATGCGGCGGGGCGGAAACGGCGCGGTGAAGTGAAGATGCGAGCGGCTGCGGGGCGCTGCGCAGCGCCCTGCGGCGCAGCGTCCTTCCGTACTCTTAGGCGAGCAGAAAATCGACCGGCCGGCCCTTATCCGCCAGCTTGAATGGCCGGCCGATATTACTGATATATTCCTTCTCGTAATTGATCCCCAGCTTCTTGTAAATCGTAGCGGTCAGGTCGTCGACCTCCACGGGGTGGTCTTTGACGAACATCCCCTTCTCATCGGAAGAGCCCAGCACGCGTCCGCCGGTGAGGCCCGCCCCGGCCAGGGTCAGCGAGAAGGCGTTGGGCCAGTGGTCTCTTCCGGCCATGCCGTTGATCTCCGGCGTGCGTCCGAACTCGCCGGTGGCGATGACCAGCGTCGAATCGAGCAGCCCGCGCTGGTGCAGATCTTCGAGCAGCGTCGCATAGGCGCGGTCGAACTCCGGCAGAAACGTGTTCGCCAGCAGCGGAAAGATGTCCTTGTGGTGGTCCCAGGTGTTGAACCCGCGCGACACGGTGACGAAGCGCACGCCGGTCTCCACCAGCCGCCGCGCCAGCAGCGCTCCCTGCCCGAGCGACGTGCGGCCGTATTTCTCGCGCAGCGCCTCCGGCTCCTCCTCCATGCGGAACGCTTTCTTGGCCCGCTCCGAGTGCATGAGCTGAAAAGCGGTTTGGTAATACGAATCCATGCTCTCGATGACGCCGGTGGTGTCGAGGCGGCGGAACTTCTCATCCACTACCGCCAGCAGGGACCGCCGATGATCCATGCGCGACCAATCCACGCCCATCGGCAGGTCCATGTCCTGCACTTTGTAGTTCTCCGTGTTCGGGTTCCCTGCGTTGAACGGGTTGTAGCGCGGCCCCAGGAACCCCGCCTTCTCCCAGCTTCCCGTGGCCGCCGGAATCGAGACGGCCGCCGGCATCTCGTTGCGGCGTCCCAGCTCTTTGGCGATCACGCACTGCATCGCCGGGTGCTGCAGCGTGCCGAGCGGCGCGTGCCCGCTCAGGATCAGGTTGCAGGCCGCCTCGTGCGCCGCCTGCTTGTGCGTCATAGAGCGGACGATGACAAACTTGTCCGCCTGCTGCGCGGTCAGCGGCAGGTGTTCCGAAACCTGAATGCCGCTGACGTTGGTGGCGATCGGCTTGAACAGGCTCCGATAACGCGCATCAACGTCAGGCTTGGGATCGAAAGTATCCAGGTGACTCATGCCGCCGGTAAGCCACAAGTGGATGATCGAAATGTCCCGCTTGGCCGGCGCCGGCGATTGCGCCCGCATCCGCAGCACATCCCCATAGCCGAGAAAACCAAAAACCTGCAACGAACCGATTTTCAAAAACGCACGACGATCAAAATTGCTCATAAGAACCCATTGGAACCACGGATAAACACAGATGAACACGGATAACGGCCCCGGGGGTTAATCTGTGTTGATCTGTGTTCATCTGTGGTTCCATTCGTCTCAGTGGTTGTACAAGAACTCCTTCGAGTTGAAAATCGCCCACAATGTATCTTCAAACGCCTGCCGGCGCGCCTGCTCCCCGTGCGTCCGAATCGGCGCCAGCGCAATCGACGTTTCCCGCGCGTCCGGCTCCCGCACCAGGGCCTCCACAAACAGCCGCCGCACAACCTCTTCATCGCTCACCGACGCGTCCGCCATCCAGCGGTCGAGCACGCCCCCGTGCGCCGTCGTCTTTCGCTGCAGCGTATCCCCGCTGATCAGGTGCATGGCCTGCGCCATGTCCGGCTGGCTGTCGCGCTCGCAAATCACCTCGCGGGCTCTCGCCCGGCCGAAGGTCTGCAGGAAATACGACGGCGCGCCTTGCGGAATGCTCATGGCGCGCGTGCCCAGCATGTAGCCGCGATACTTTTCCGGTACGCCGGTCACCTGCGAGAGCGCGTCCGCCAGTTCCTCGGCCATCAGCCGCTTCACGTAATAGCGCGAATAGTTCACTTGGTCGCCGCGGTTGGTCTCGTTGGGCAGGCTCGAAAGCTGGTACACGCGCGAGTTCAGTATCAGCCGTATGGTGTGGCGCAGGTGATAGCCGTTCTTTACGAAGTCGCCGGCCAGCGCGTCGAGCAGCGCCTCATTGCTCGGCGGGTTCGTCACCCGGAAATCATCCACCGGCTCGACCAGCCCGCGCCCCAGATAGTGCTTGACGATCCGGTTCACAATCGCCCGCGAAAACCACGGATTGTCCGGCGCGGTCATCCACGCGGCCAGCTTCTCGCGGATGTCCTGATCGAGGCCTTCCTTTTCGCTCGGGCCGTCGAGATATTTCGACGCTACCGGCTGCTTCGTCTTGGGGTGCAGCACCTCGCCCTTCGCCTTCAGCAGCACCTGGCTTTCGTCGTTCTGGTAAGTATCCTTAATGCCCATGCGCCCGAAAAAGGCGGCGAAGCCCCAGAAGTCGTCCTGTGTCCACTTTTCCCAGGGATGGTTGTGGCACCGCGCGCACTCCAGGCGCACGCCCAGAAACACCTGGCTGATGTTGGTGGCGATGTTCTCAGGCTCGGAAAATTCCGTGATGTAGTAGAAGTTCGCCGTCGGGTTGAACCACAAGTTGCCGGAAGCGGTGAGCAGCTCGGTGGCGAACTGGTTGTAAGGCTTGTCCTCCTGAACCGACTTGCGCAGCCAGTTGTACATCAGCCGGCCGCCCTTGTGCCCCTGGTCGAGGAGGCCCGTGCGGAACAGATCGCTAAACTTCGTCGCCCAAACCTCGGCGAATTCCGGCCGCTCCAGAAGCTGGTCGATCAGCTTGGCGCGCTTCTGCGGATCGGTTGACGCCAGAAACTCGCGCGTCTCCTCCAGCGTGGGCAGCTCGCCAATGGTGTCCAGATAGACGCGCCGCAGAAATTCCTCATCGCTCGAGAGCGGCGAAGGAATGATGTTCAGCCGCTCGAGCTTTGAAAACACCAGTTCGTCGATGAAGTTGTTGCGCGGCACGGCCGGGTAGTCTTTCATCGGCGGCTTCTCCACCACCGCGATCCGCGCCGCCAGTGCCTTGCCCAGCGTGCGGATCATGATGGCCGTTTCGCCCGCGCGCTTGGCCGTGATCTCGCCGCTGGAACTGACCTCCAGCACCGAGTCGTCGTTAGCCGTGTACTGCACCTTGCGGCTCAAGTCCTCGGTCGAGCCATCGGTATAGGTGCCGGTGACCGCAAGCTGCTTCGTCGAGCCCAGGCCGACCATAGTGACTTCCTCGGGCGTGACGCGCATCGTCTTCAGGCGCGGCGACCCGGCGCTGTCGTAATTCGCCCCCTGCTCGATCCACTCCAAAATCGCGTTGTATTCAAGCGAGCCGACCTTGAAGCGCTCGCCGCCCCCGTGCGGAATGCTGAACGTCGGCTTCATCAGCACGAGGCTCTTGGTAGGCTGCGAGCGGTCGACGCGCCGCCCATTCTGGTCTTTGACAATGGCCCGATAATCCAGCTCCGGCTCGTAGCCGAATAGCGAAAGCTTAAACCCGTTCTGCCCGCGAATAGAGCCGTGGCAATTCGAGTTGGCGCACCCCGACTTGGTAAGAATCGGAACGATGTCTTTGACAAAGGAGACTTTCGGCTGCTGCGTCGTCGCTGCAAGTAGAAGAAGAGCTACAGGAACCGTCATCGCTCAAACCGTCCTTGCCGGCCCTCCTGGGCCGCTATGGTCCGATTGTACACCCACCGGCGGCGCGGTGTACCGTCTTTCAACGACCTGCGGCCTCCCGGCATCGCCCGCCGGCGCCGACACTCCGATGAGTATGCGTGTATTACTACTTGGCAGTCTCATCCTTTTCCCTTTTCAGCTCGATCGGCGGCGAAACTGCCGCGCCCGCCCGCAGCCGGAACCACCCCGGCTTCACCGCGCCTGCCGCCGTCAAGCGCAGCTCCACCACCTGGCTCGCCCCCGGTTGCGCCACGTTGTTCTCCACCTTCACGCCCGGCAGGGCCGGCTCCGGCTCGAGCGTCAGCGGCGTTTTGCCGCCATCGAACCGCTGCACCAGCACGCGCACCCGCGCCTGCTTCCCCGCCTTGAGCGTCACAGTGTCCGGCGGCTCGAGCACCACCGGCGGCAATGTCGTCACCGTGGCCAGAAGCTTCTGCTCGGTGATCGGCCCGGTAATCTTCCCCACCGATTCCCACTGGTAGAAAACCTCCGCCGTGTGCTCCACCGTCTTGCCGTTCATCGTGCCGCGCGCGCGCAGCAGGATCGGGTAGACGCCCGGCTTCACCTCCGGTCCGACGTGAATGGGCACCAGCACGTCGGTGCCGTCCATGCGCCGGTTGAGCGCGCAATTGTCTTTGAGGATCGTGTCTTTCGGCTCGGCAACGACCTTGTCCGCAGTCACGCCGGTCGGCAGATTCTCGGCCCACACCTCCACAGGCGTGTTCCAGCCTCCGTTGCGCCGCACCCGCGCCGGCGCCAGGCTCGTCTTGCCGCGATACCAGGTCTCGTCCGCCGTCTGCGTGCGCAGCTCGAAATCCGGCTCGATCTTCTCTATGGCCAAGTGATACACATAGTTGGGACTGCCGCGTTCCGCTGAATCGCGGATCATCAGCACATAGCGGCCGCCCTTCTCGAAGGTGTGGACCAGGTAGGGATCGAGGTTGGGCGGCTGGTTGCCGTTCTGCTGGAGGCGGTCATCGGCGAAGTCGAGCAACTGGCCGTCGGACGTGTAGATCCCGATCACCGGATCAACCAGGAAGCCGAGCTTCATCGCGTCCACGTCAAACGTCAGCCGCTCGCCGGGCTTCACGTCGAAGGAAAAAAAGTGCTCGGTCTTGCGGCGGTCGAGCACGCCGCTCAGCGCCACCGGCACGGCCACCTCCTGTGCCTGGCTGCGCAGACGCGCGGGAGTGGAAAGCTTCTCGTCGAGATCGGTGACCAGCATGGGAATCGGCAGCGGCGCTTCGAGCGAGCCGGCGAAAACGTGGAGCCGATAGCGGCCCGGTTTCACAGACGGGGGAACCGACAGGCGAAAAGTCAGTAAATCCGGCCGCGCCGAGAGGACCTTGCCCTCCGCGATAGTCTGCATTCCGTCGTCCAGCGCGAGGCGGTCGATGCTGCCGAGGTTGAGGCCGGCCAGTTGAAACTCGCCGGTAGTCCCGCGCCGCGCGCCCACCGGCAGCACGTGGCGCATGTAAGGGATGGCGCCGGCGGCCAGGCGGTAACTACCGTTCGAGCGGCCCTCCTGCGTGGCGCTCACGCGGATGAAATAATCGCCTCCGCGCTGGGGCGTGAAGGCCAGAAACGCGTCCTTGTGGATGTAGGAGTCGTCGGCGAAGTCCAGTTCGTTGCCGCGCTCATCGAGTACGCCCAGCGCGCCGTCGAAGCGCGAGCCGGCGCGGGTGGCCAGCAGGTCGAAGATCAGCGTCTCGCCCGCCTCGGCGTGGAAGCGGTATACGTCGTAGTAATCAGTGCCCTCGATGGTTCCGTCGATCATCGCCGGCAGTTGGATCGCCTGGGCGTGGGCGAGGTCGTTGTTGGGCTCGGCCTCGCGCAGCTCCGGCAGCGAGCCAATATGGAAGACGCCGACGTGCGTGCCCCGCGCCGTCCGCAGCCGGAAGTCTTGCAGGCCCACCGGCGTCTTCGGCCCGATCGTGATGCGGGCTCTTAAGGAAAAGAATTCGGACGAGAGGACTTGAGCCTGGATGTCGGGCCGCGCAAACGTGATGGCCCGCGTGCCGTCGAGGTTGCGGCCCTTCATCTCGACTTCGACCGTATCTCCCGGCCGGCCCCCGAGCGGAAACACGGAACGCACCGAGGGCCCCAGGTCTGGAAGGGTCTCAGCGACAGCGGCCGCGCAGAAAGCCACAAGCAAAAGGACTGTTTTGCCTGTGGCTCTCATTACGCGCGACTGACCGCCTAGAAGAGGAATTTCATCGCAAACTGAATCTGCCGCGACGTTCCGGCCGACGTCAGCTCACCCGGGTTCGAGCCGTCATAAGTCGTGCTGAGGCCGCGGAAGTTCGGATGGTTGATCAGGTTGAAGAACTCGGTCCGGAACTGGATCTTTGTCTTTTCCGTGATCGCAAAATTCTTGAAAATCGAAAAATCGATGCTGATGTTCCCGGGACCCGAAAGGGTGTTGCGACCCACGTTGCCGACCTGGCCGGACGCCGGGTCCGTGAACGCGGCCGGGTTGAACCACTGCTGGCGGTTTTGCCCGCCGGGCGGCGTCAGCGGCACGCCCAGAACGACGTTGGGCCGCGCGTCGCCGCCATTGTTGGCGAAATCCGTGCTCGCGTGGATGGTGTTGGGCGTGCCGGTAGTAAAGGAGTGGATCCCCACGAACTGCCAGCCGTCGCCCAGCACCTTTGCCGCGCCCTTCAGGTTGTGGCCGAACGGCATGTCGTAGGTGTAGCTGACGACAAACCGGTGGCTTTGGTCAAAGTCCGAGCGCGATTTCTCAATCCGATAGTTGTACTCGTTGCGCACGCTCGTGCTGTTGTCGAAGCCGAGCGAAGCCTGCGACTGCTCGTCGATCGACTTGCCAAACGTGTACGCGCCGAGGAAGCTAAAGCTGTTCGAGAACCGCTTTTCGACCTTGGTCTGCAGCGAGTGGTAGCTCGAGCTGCCGCAAGAGCACCAGTAGGTCAGGTCGTTGCCCAGGAAGGGCAAGGGTCGGCGGGGATCGACGTCGGCATTGGGATCCGGAGTCGGCACCGGCTGGTTCGCATTGCGGAATTCGTACATCTTCTTGCCGGCCGATCCCGCGTAGGAGACCTCCCACACCGTGTTGAATCCGAGATCCTCCTGGACGCCGAAGTTCCAGTGCTGCACGTAGGGGTCGCGGAAGTTCGGATCGAGCGAAAACAGCGAAGGCGCCGCCGGATCGCTGAAGGCGTTAAGCGGCAGGCCCTTCGAGAGCTGATTGACTGTTGGGTTGGGCGTGGAGAAGCTGATCGCCGGCCAGTTCGACTCGAAATAGAACGGCGGGTTGTTGCCCATGTTCGGAATGCTCAGCGGGCCGGCTTCATAAGAAGAATAGAAGATCCCGTAACCGGCGCGAATCACCGTCTTCTTCGTCAACTGGTACGCGAAGCCGACGCGTGGCGCAAAGTTGTTCCGGTCCTGCGGCACCAACTGCCGCGGCGCGTTGCGGTTGACGGGAATCTGCGGAAAGAAGCTGGACGGCAGGGGATCGTTCCGGCCCTTGGGGATATCGAGCGCGCCGGTGGCGAGGTTGTAATTGGCCTCGCCGTCTCTCCTCTCCATGGGCTCCGAGATGAACTCGTAGCGAATGCCTAGGTTCAGGGTCAGCTTGCTGGTGACCTTGAAATCATCCTGCGCGTAGAAGAAGTAGCCCGGCTGCTGAAACGTGTCGTTGATGAAGGAGCTGATCAGCGCATTGCTCGACCGCCCCAGCGCGAAATCTGCGAAGCCTAGGCCGGAGTTGCTGCGGTTCTGGGCGTCCTTCGTAAAGTTGCCGTTGAAGGTGAAGCGCCCGCGCGATTCCGGCGGCTGCAGAATGCTGAAGTTCACGATCGGTTTCCACTCCACGCCAAACTTGAACGTGTGGCGGCCCTTGATCACGCTGAGGTTTTCAATGAAATGGTAGACGTTCTCGAACTCGGCGGTAGGCTGGAATGTGGCGCTGCCGAAGTTGGTCAGCCCGCTCACACTGAAGCGCGGCAGGCCTCCGTTGCCGGTAGTGAACGGGATGCCCGGAATGCCGACCTGCTGCGACAAGTTATCGCTGGCGTTGAACTGCAGCCGCTCCGTCCGCAGTCGCGTGTAGCCGGCGCGGAACTCGTTGATCACGCGCGGCGAAAAGATGTGGGTCTCCTCGAACACGCCCTGCCGCGTGTTGTTGGTCCAGTCGCCGGAGGAAAAAGCCG
>DASQHK010000018.1:0-3816 GCA_035632135.1 Bryobacterales bacterium | reverse complement strand
GCTGCCAGTGGACGCGAGCGATCCCGACCATCCTAAGCCGGGCAAGCCGGAGCTGTTTCTGAGGACGCCGGCCGATGAGAATGTGCCGCGCTTCTCTCCGGATGGACACTGGATCGCGTACCGGTCCAATGAATCCGGGATAAATGAAATTTACGTGCGGCCATTTCCCGGAGGCGCCGGAGGGAAGTGGCAGGTTTCGAGCGGAGGCGGGCTGTACGGAATCTGGTCGAACAAAGGCCGCGAACTGTTCTACGAAACCACTGACTACCGGATCATGGTGATGGACTACACGGCGAACGGCGATTCGTTTGTTACCGGCAAGTCACGGCTCTGGTCCGCGAAACCGCTCTTCTACGCCGGCACTTCGAATCTGGATCTGGCGCCGGACGGCAAGCGCTTCGCGGTGCTCACCGCGCCGGAAGCCGCCGGCGGAGAAAAGGGAACAGTTCACGTGACTTTTCTGCTCAACTTTTTCGATGAATTGCGCCGGCGCGCTCCAGCCACGCGCTGAGCTTGCCGCGAGTGGCGGCTTGGGCCAGAGCGCCGGCGCGGCGCCGCTCCCCGGAACTCCACTAGGCTAGTCTAGCAGGCTGCTGAAGAAGGGTTCGCGCGTCCGCTCCGTTAAACTGTTGAGAACACGTGAAGCCGATTCCGAGCCGCGCCCGTTAGCAAGCGGTATTTGGACTTTTTCAGCAGCCCGCTACGCGTAGATCCCCCGCAGCTTGATCGCGAAGGCCACGCGGTTGATGGCCAGCATGTAGGCGGCGATGCGGTTGTGGACTTGGTGCTTTTCCGCATAGGCCAGCACGTCGTGGAAGCTTTCGGTCATGATCTGTTGCAAGCGGTCATAGACCAGGTCCAGATTCCAGAAATAGCCCTGCCGGTCCTGCACCCACTCGAAATAGGAAACGGTCACGCCGCCGGCGTTGGCCATGATGTCAGGTATTACAAATATACCATTCCGCTCGAGAATCGGGTCGGCCTCGGCGGTCGTCGGACCGTTGGCGCCCTCGCACAGAATCTTCGCCTTGATCTTGCCGGCGTTGTGGGTGTTGATCTGGTTCTCGGTGGCCGCCGGCAGCAGGATGTCGCAATCGAGCAGCAGCGCTTCGTCTCTGTCGATCTCTTCGGCTGCGGGGAAGCCGAGGATGGTGTTGTGCTTGTTCCTGTGCGCCAACAGGGCGGGGATGTCGAGTCCCGTGGGGTTGTAAATGGCGCCCTCGATGGAGGAGACGGAGATGATCTTGTAGCCCTGGCCGGACAGTTGCAGCGCGGCCATGGAGCCTACGTTGCCGAAGCCCTGGATGACTACGCGAGCGCCCTGCTGCGGCAGGCCGAGCTTCTTGAGCGCCTCGTTGCACACGATCATGCAGCCGCGGCCGGTGGCCTCGTGGCGGCCGCGCGATCCTCCCAAGTCGATCGGCTTGCCGGTAACCACGGCGGTGGTGGTGTGGCGCATGTGCATGGAGTAGGTATCCATGATCCAGGCCATCACCTGCTCGTCGGTGTTGACATCGGGGGCGGGCACATCGCGCTCGGGACCAATGTATTCCAGGATTTCGGCGGTGTAGCGGCGGGTCATGCGCTCCAGCTCCAAGCGCGAGAGCTGCGTCGGATCGCAGATGATGCCGCCCTTGGCTCCGCCGAAGGGAATGTTGACGACGGCGCACTTCCAGGTCATCCAGGAGGCGAGCGCCTTCACTTCGTCGAGGGTGACATCGGGCGCATAGCGGATGCCGCCCTTGGAGGGCCCGCGGGCGATCGAGTGCTGCACGCGGTAGCCGGTGAACACTTCCAGGCGTCCGTCGTCGAGCTGCACCGGAATCGCCACGGTAAGTTCGCGCGCCGGAGTGCGCAGAATCTTGCTCAAACCTTCGTCGAGGTTCAGCCGCTCGGCCGCTTCCTCGAAGCGGGCCGACTGCGACATCCAGGCGTTTTTTTCGTAATCGACGGCAAGCGCGGGCATGAAAGTGCACCTCCAGAGGGCTTGTGCCGGGCGGATTGTGGCCGGATCATTTGCTGCCCGACCACCGGCCATCGGGCCCTATCCTACCAGGGCTCGCGCGGCTTCCGTCGCTAACTGATCGAGGGTGACGACCTCGAAAGTGGAGCGGTCGTTCATGATCTGAGCGACCAGGGCGGTGTGCATGGCGTGGCCGGCGCGCTCGGCGATGACGTGGCCGACCAGCGGATGGCCGATGAGCGCCAGGTCGCCAATCAGGTCGAGCACCTTGTGGCGGCAGCACTCGTCGGGGAAACGCAGGCCGCCGGGGTTGAGAATGCCCTTGGCGGTAAAGCAAATGGCGTTGTCGAGGGCCGCGCCGCGGATGAGCCCCATGTCCCGCATCTGGTCGAGATCGCGCTGGAATCCAAAGGTGCGGGCGGCGGCGATTTCGGTGGCATAGCGCCCGGGGGTCAGCTCGAGATCGACTTCCTGGCGGCCGGCCAGCGGATGGCCGAAGTCGGTGGCGCACGTGATGCGGAAGCCCTCGGAGGGCAGGATGGTGATGCGCCTGCCGCCGTCGCGCACTTCCACCGGCCGCCGGATCCGCAGGTAACGGCGCTCGCGGCGAAGCTGGCGCCGGCCGGCCTGCCGCAGCAGCTCGACAAACGGCCCGCCGCTGCCGTCCAGGATCGGCGCTTCGAGCGAGTTGATCTCGATTACGGCATTATCAATGCCCATGCCGTGGAACACGCTCAGCACGTGCTCGGTGGTCGAGAGCAGCACGCCCTGGCGCATCAGGCTGGTGGCGTAGCTGACCTTAGCGACGTATTTCCAGCTCGCCGGGATCGCGAACCGGTCGAGGTCCGTGCGGACGAACACGATGCCTGTGTTGGCCGGCGCCGGCACTATCCGGATCGCCACCTGCACCCCGCTGTGCAAACCCACACCACTTGCTTCTACCGGCCGCTGCGTGGTCGTCTCAAAGCGCAATCGAGGCCTCTCCCATTATGAAATTGTGAAGCGGACGGAGGAGCACCTCGCGGGCCATTGCCAAACCATTGATTTCAAGCGAGTAGCCTAAGCGACCCTGAGACCGGGCTGAGACGGATCGGCTTGTAAGTGTGGCCGAATGGCCACAGTGCGCGCGATCGGCCCGCGCAGGCGCTGCCCCAATCGGCAAATCGTTCCATCCGTCAATCTCAATGTAAGATTGTGGGGTGCCCGTCCCCCGCCTGTTCCTGATCGACACCTTTGGCCTGATCTTCCGCGCCTATCACGCCCGTGCCCGCTCGGGTGCGCCGGCCATGCGCACGCGCGCGGGACTTTCAACCGAGGCGGTCTACATCTTCAACAACATGCTGCGGAAGCTCATCGAAGAGCACCACCCGGAATATATCGCCGCCGTTTTCGAGAGCGCCGCTCCGACCTTTCGCGACGAGATGTTCGCCGGCTACAAGGCCAACCGCGCCGAGACCCCGCCCGAGCTGCTGCAGCAGATCCCGCAAATTCGCCGGCTGCTCGAGGCGCTACGCGTTCCAATTATCGAGCAGGAGCGGTTTGAGGCAGACGATGTGATCGGCGCGCTGGCACGGCGCGCGGCGGGGCAGGGAATCGAGGTTTCCATCCTGTCGAGCGACAAGGACCTGCTGCAGCTCGTCGGCGAGCACATCTGCGTGATCGACCCGGCCAAGGACGGGCTGGTCTACGACGCGGCGCGAGTCGAGGAGTATATGGGCGTGCCGCCGCCGCGCGTGGCCGACCTGCTGGCTCTGAAGGGCGACGCCGTGGACAATATTCCCGGCGCGCCCGGCATCGGCGACAAGGGCGCGCGCGAGCTGATCCAGCGCTTCGGCAGCGTCGCGGGCGCCCGC
>DASQHK010000017.1:0-4357 GCA_035632135.1 Bryobacterales bacterium | reverse complement strand
TGTCCGCTGCCCGAGGTCACCAGCAGCTTGGTCGGATTCACGTTCACGGTGAGGGTGAAGGTGGCGCTGAAGCTGCCGGAAGTAGCGGTCACCGTAAACGACCCGGAGCGCGTGCCCAGCGTCACAAGCACCGCAGCGTGGCCCGAGTTGTCCGTGCTGCCGATCAGGGTTCGCAGCGTAGCGGCGTTGAACGGGCTCACCGTCCAGGTCACCGGTTGCTGCGGAATCGGGTTGCCGCACGAGTCGGCCACGGTCACCACGAGCCCGGTGTTCAGGGTCTGACCGACGTTGCCGCTCTGGCCGTCGCCCTGTACTTTGACGAGCTGCGCCACGGGTCCCGCCACAGTCACAAAGCCGGCCGTGCCCACAGAAACGCCGGCCGACTGCAACTGGGCGGTGATGGAGCCGGTTCCCACCGAGCAGCCGAACGTGATCGCCGACGTCGCCACGCCTCCGGCCAGCACGGCGTTCGGCGTGGCAAAGACCAGGTCCCTCTGGCTGGAGGTAAACATCACGCCGACACTGGGAGGCGTACCGGCGTTAGCCAGCAACGCCTGCACCTGGACCGTCCCTGCCTGGCCTGCCAGCCCGACCGTCGGGTTCACCGATACGCTGACGCTGGCGGGCAGGAACGTCGCGTCGGGGACAATCGTGGCCGCAAACTGCACGGAGTTCCCCGCCGGATCCACCACCGTGATGGTGTAGCCGACGGCGGCGTTGCCCGGAGGCGGAAGCGCGTTGGCCGAGCAGGCGAAAGTACCCACGCCGGTCACGGGATCGGTCACCGTCGAACTCGGGCAGAGAACCGGGCTGGTGCCGGTGCCGATGCTCAGGGTGACGTTGGTTGATCCTTTCACTACCAGGTTGAACGAAAAGGAGGTGTTCTGCACCACAAGCTGGTTGTCGCCGGAGACTTTCGTGAGCGCCTGTGTATTGGGATTACTCCCGGGGTTGATGGTAAAGGTTACTGGCGCCGCCGAGCCGCCCGCGGTGACCGTCGCCGTCACCTGGACGGCGGTAGTAACCGGCACGTTGAACAAGGTTTCCGCCACGCCCGAGAGATTCGTCGTTATGGGGGATTCCGTGAAGCCCACGCCGGGCGTCGTTGTGGAGAAGGCTACCGTCGTGCCGAAGGCCGGAGTCGAGCCATTGCGGGCGCGCACGGCCAGGCTGGACGGAAAGATCTGGCTGCTAGGGCCGGTTTGGTTGTTGCCGCCGTAAATCTCCAGAAAGCTCGCCTGCAGCGCCGGCACATAAATCACGGAAACGCCGGTCGGCGCCTGCGACAGCGTAGCCGTCGCCAGACCCACGAAGCTGGAGGTGCTGATCTTCACGAGCTTGGGGGTGGAATCGGCGAAGGCGGCAAACAGCGCGCTGCCGTCGGGGTTGCTGTCCATGTCCGCCGCAATGCTGCCGAAAGGAGTGCCGGTCTGCGGGTTGTTGACTTGCGGCGGCACGCCTCCGGCGCTTTCCGGGCCATAGTAAATATGGCCGCCCGAGAGCAGAAAGGCCTTGTTGGCGCCCGGCAGGACGACCTTGCTGAAGAAAGCTCCCGCCAACCCGGAATTGACGAACGAATTGGCGCTCGCGGTGCGCGTCGGCAGGTTCAGGATCGGGGCGACTGATCCGCAATTCAACACTGCGGTGCCCACCGTGGGATCGGGGTCAAAGCTGATGCTCGTGGGGCCGCCGCCGCAGGGATCGAAAATCGCCGTCGCTGGAAGATTGTTGTTGCGGTCAATGTCGTAGATGAGTTGCGAATTGGTCCCCGCATAGAGTCGCGAGCCGTTGGGCGCCATGCCAAGCGCTGTGACCGCGCCGGAGGGCACGTTGATGCTACCCGAAAGCGCCGGCGGCGTGACGGTGAAGATGATGCTGTCAATCCGCGAGGTACTGGACTCGAGCACGTACGCCGTCTTCGAATCGGGCGTCACGGTGACGCCGAGCGGAGTATTAGTGGTGATGAGGGAGGGGGAAATGAACGTGTCGTTTGCAGTGTTGAGAATGTTGATCTGGGTGCCGGCCACCACCAGCAGCCATTTCGCGTCGCCGGTGAGGGCGGCGGCATTTGGCGCCGACGACAGCGTTCCCAGGAAGGCTTGGTTCGCCTTGACAGTGAAGTCGGGGTTCAGCACCACAACGCTGCTCGTGGTGACCACGTAAAACTTCAAGAACTTGCCCTGGTTGTTGAGGTCGGGGACTCCAAAAGCCTTCGCCGCCCCGAGACCCACAAGGGGCGTCGCTACTTGCGTCATCGAATCCGCATCGTACACGGTTGCCGTAGTGCCGGCGCTATTGAATACGAACACGTAGTTCGCGCCGCGCAGGGAAAACGGCAGCAGCCAAACGGCCAGAAGCAACCAGCAAGTCTTAAGAATCCGCATTCCTGCCTCCCGAGACTGCTCAAGAGTTTGGGGTCATCCGCCCACACTCACCACGTGAGCCTCTATCTCCGGCGCCTCGCGGCAGCACGGGCAAGCTGAGTTGGAACGGCCCTAGTTCGCAAGTTTACCGCACTCGGCAGCATTGGATCAGTATTACAGGCTAATTCTTGCAGCGGTTCCGGCTAAGCAGTCTTTTTTCAACGAGTTGTTATTTGGCAGCTAAGCTGCTGATCTTTCCAATCGGAGGACCAACCGATGACTAGCTGGAAAGCAAGGGCCCTCTTGCTGATGACCCTGCCCGGCTTGCTGGTCGCGGCCTGGGCCGCGCCGCCCGCGGAAAAACCCGCTCCGGGCGAACAGCAGGCGATCCAGTTCGAGCGGGCGAAGCGCGCCGCCGCGGGGCAGGCGGAGGCGCGCCGGGAAGCCACCGTCAAGAAACACGCGGAGCCTTCCACTGCGAAGCAGGCCAAGAGCGAGACTGCCGGCGTGAGCGAAGCCATTCGATTCGAGCGCGCCAAACGGGCCGCTGCTGAGGCGCAGGCGCAAAAAGAAGATGCTCCTTCCAAGACTGAGCGGGCCGCCGCGCGCCAGCCGGCCCACTGAGAATCGTCACGCCGCCTGCCCGGCGGCCTACCGCTTCTTGCGCGGGGCCCGGCGGAGCGGGCGCGGCTTCGCCTTCGGAATGCTCAAGCGGATGATCGAAGCTGCCGCCATGTAGCGCACGGGATCCTTGTCATCCTCGAGCCGGGCCTGGAGCTTAGGAATCACGGTCTTGTCCGAACGCGCTCCGAGCGCCTTGGCCGCTGCCGCCCGCACGATCCAGTTCTTGTCTCCGAGCGCTTCTCCCAGTTGCTGGAACGACTGCGGGTCGGTGTCCGTCCCCAACAACCCGGCCGACAACGCCCGCGCCGTCGCGGTGCTGTCCTTGAGCGCGTCTTCGAGCAGCGTAACTCCGATGGCAAACGGCCCGAGGGCGTAGCCGGCGCCTTCCTTCACCCCCATCAGCGCCAGCCCGCTTCGATTGTGAAACTTCGCCTTGGCGTCGCGCATCGCGCCGCGCACCAGCCCGGGCGAATCACTGCGCTCGCCGGCGAGGATCTCCAGAAAAACGTCCCGGCCGCTGCGGTCGCCCATTTCCCAAAGTGACTTGGCGGCGGTGAAGCTGACGTCAGGCGTTTCGTCCTGCAGGGCCTGCCGCAATTTTGGGATCGAAGAGGTCGATCCCATCACTCCCAGCGACGCGGCCGCAGCCTGGCGCACGCTCCAATCCTTGTCGGAAAGACCCGCCTCCACCAGTTGCGCCGCCCGCGGCAGCGGCCCGATCGTGCCCAGCGCCGCCAGGGCCTGCGCCCGCTTCGTAACGCTTGGGTCGGTCGCGCCATGAGTCAGCACCGCCCAAGCCGCCGCCTCCGGGTCGGTAGCCGCCCTGCCTGCGGACACCAGAATCAGTAATAGGCAAACCGCCCGCGTCATGAGCTTTCCCCCTTTGCGACAACCAACCTATTATCGGGCATTGCAAGTCGCCGGCGGAATGCAGTTACGGCAAAGTGGTCTTTTTTTGCGAGAGCCAATGCCCGCTTTGCCAGCAACTTACAAGCGACCCGGGACCGGCGAGGCGATGGGCCCTTGTTTTCGCGCCGCATAATGGAGGTAGATGGTCGGTGTAATAGCCCAGGTAGATTCTGCCGATCAAAACATAGCAAGAAGGGTCGCCGTTCCACTGCTTGACAACACCGAGGGAACTCCGGTAGCATTCCCTCGTATGGCTGGAGCAGGAACCGGCGTCGCAATGGAAATGGCTCCTGCACGCCACAAGAAAACGACCGTGCTTACGTCGCTCGTTTTAGCCTCTACCCTCTGCTTTGCCTCCGCCGCACTGTGCATCGCAGAGCTAACCGGCTTTCACCTCATCCATCCGCTGTTCTGGCTGACGATCAGCGCGGGCACCTTCGGCATCGCGGGATCCAACTACG
>DASQHK010000016.1:0-3735 GCA_035632135.1 Bryobacterales bacterium | reverse complement strand
CCCATTACCGATTCCTACGTGGAGCACATCGACCTCTGTCTCGCCTGCCGCGCCTGCGAGACCGCCTGCCCTTCCGGCGTCGAGTACGGCAAGCTCGTGGAGGCCGCCCGCGCCCAGATCGAGCAGGAGCGCCCGCGGCCGTTTTTTTCGCGTCTCGCGCGCAGCTTCATCTACGGCCGGGTGCTCGTCTCGCCCGGCTGGATGAGGCTCGCCGGCAACCTCGCCGCTCTTTACCACGCCACGGGCCTGCAGCGCCTGGTGCGCTCTACGCGCGTGCTCAAAGGCCTCGGCCGCCTGGAGAAGCTCGAGCGCCTCCTCCCCCCCGCCGAGCGCCCGTTTTTCTTCGGCCAGATCGGCCGCACGTTTCCGCCGCATGGCGAGCGCCGCTATCGCGTGGCGTTCGTGGCCGGCTGCCTGGCCAACGTCTCCTTTTCCCGCTTGAACGAGGCCACCGTCCGCGTGCTCCAGCAAAACGGGTGCGAGGTCGTCGTCCCCGCCGGCCAGAACTGCTGCGGCGCCCTCCACGTCCACGCCGGCCTGCGCGACCTCGCCCGCCAACTGGCCCGCCGCAACATCGAAGCCTTCGAAGCAGCCGCCTGCGACGCCATCATCACCAACGCCGCCGGCTGCGGCTCCACGCTCAAGGAATACGGCGAGCTGCTCGAGCGCGACCCAAGCTTCCACGGCCGCGCCCGCGCCTTCTCCGCCCGCGTCAAAGACGTCAGCGAGTTCCTGGGATCGATCGACCTAAACCGGGAGATGGGCCCCCTAAATATTACAGCGACCTATCAGGACTCCTGCCACCTCGCCCACGGTCAGCGCGTGCGTCTCGAGCCCCGCCGCCTGCTCGAAGCCGTCCCCGGCCTCCAGTTTCGCGAGCTGCCGCTCTCCGACCTTTGCTGCGGCTCCGCCGGCGTCTATAACGTCCAGCACAACGAGATGTCCATGTGGCTGCTCGAAAAAAAGATGCAAATGGCCTCGACCACCGGCGCCGACACCATCGTCACCGCCAACCCCGGCTGCATGTTGCAGCTCCGTGCCGGCGCCGACCTGTTCGGCCGCCACCAGCGCGTACTCCACGTAGTGGAAGTCCTGGACGAAGCCTATCGCAAAGCCGCTGCGCCCCCCGCCCGGCGCGAGGACAAGCAAGGGTAGATCATGTGTCCCGACACAGGCAGGCCGCTGACGAAGAGTCGTTTGGAAACGTGATCGCCAGAGCTGCTAAAGCGGAACTGCACGACATCCAGCCCCTCCGTGCGCTGTTTCTCCAGGAAAACAATTTCCAGATCCGGTACGACGCGTGTCACGAGCGCGGCTGGACCGACTCGTATCTCCTGAAGATTGATGAGGCCGAGATTGGGTACGGCTCGATCAAAGGGCGGGAGAGAGCAGACCGGGACACGGTATTCGAGTTTTTCGTCATTCACCCCTTCCGGAAGCATTCCAGCGTGCTGTTCGGCGAGTTGCTCTCCGCTTCTGGCGCCAAATACATCGAATGTCAAAGCAACGACATGCTGCTGTCCTCGATGCTCTACGAATTCTCGCGTGACATCAGCGCGAACGTCGTGTTGTTCGGGGACCACGCTGTGACCGGGCACGCCATTCCCGGCGCCGTGGTTCGCCGCAGACGCGATAACGACCAGGTATTCGAGCACAGAGTCGAGCCGGTTGGCGACTATGTCGTGGCCCTGGCAGGAGAGGTCGTCGCGACGGGCGGATTCATGCTCCACTACAACAGACCATTCGCAGACTTGTATATGGAGGTTCGGGAGAATTGCCGGGGCCGGGGATTCGGAAGCTTCCTTCTCCAGGAGCTGAAGAAGGAATGCTATCTCGCCGGCAGGGTTCCCGCCGCACGCTGTGAGATCCGGAACACGGCGTCACGGGCGGCGCTGATCAAGGCGGGCTTAAGAGTGTGCGGCTTCATGTTGACGGGCAAGATCAAGCCCGCAGGCTGAAGGCGCCCCGCTCGCCAGCTTCTTCCGCCGCTCGTCCCACCGCCACGCGGCCTCCGCCCCGCTCAAGTGCACTCCGCCCAGCCAGCGGTCGATGCCGTTCAGGCGGACATGATCCGTCGCGCCGTCCAGTACGTGCCAGCCTTTTCTCGTGATGCTGACGCGAGGGCCATCGAGCGTCACAAGCGGAACCCTGCACTGCGACAGCCGCTCCAGGTACATCCGAAACACGGCGTCGCCCAGAAAAATGGCTTCTTCCTTCTTCTCCAGCGCAACAAAAATCCTCGGCCAGATATCTGCGCCCTGCGCGAGAATCTCCAGCGTCTGCCTCTCGCTTCGCGATAGTCCGTTCTGCGACGACGGGAACTCCTCCAGGTGCCGCCGCAGCGCCTTCTTCAGAAACGGCAGCGCCGCCGTCTCCCGCCGCAGCACCCGCTCGATGTTTCTGGGGTCGGGGCTGCAAAAAGCCTCCCAGGCCTTGCCGGCGAGTTCGAGCGCCGCGCGCGTGACGCGGCGGCGCTTGGGAAAGAGCGCCGCGAGCTGCTCCGGCCGCAGCCGGCCGAGGTATTGATCCACCAAGATCAGGCTGAGCCTCGTTGCTCCCAGCTTGCGGCCGCCAAACCAATCGAGGATCTGGATGAGCTGCAACTGGTCGAACAGATCGTGCTCGAACCACAGCACCACCTCCGCATGCCGCCGGAAGCTCGCCAACGTTCGATCGCGGGCGGCCAGCTCGTGCAGCACCTTTCTGTAAGAGCCCCATCCGCAATCCGCGACGAACCGCGCCCGTACCTGGCTCATTTCCCGCAGCGTCAGCCCAGCCGGCGTCGGCCCCTCGTGCAGCACGTCCTTCCAGGTCAATACTCGTCCGCCAATGCCCGTCCTCCCGATCGCCACCGACTCACCATTGGTGATATGCAGCATGGGATGGTCTCTACGGCAGCCGCTTCTCCTCCCGCAGCACCACGGCCGAAAGCGGGTAAACGCCGGTCAGCTTGTGGTAGGCCGCATTCTCCCGGCTCATCCGCCAGTTCTCCACCGTCACGCGGATCAGCGCCGGCTTCGCGCTGCGCGGGCCGGAAAAGTGCAGCGGCACTTCGCGCGTCTCCCGCGGCTTCAGCCGGTTGTCGCCCAGCTTGCGCGCCTTGGGGTTCCACACCCACCTCTGCCCGATGCGATAACTGCGCCGGCCGATCACGCGCCCGGCGGCGTCCACCAGGTCCGCTTTCACCAGGATGAACCGCTCCGGATCGCCGGTCGGCAGCAGGTGCCCCGCGTGGGCGTTGGTCAATACCAGTTTCCACGCCGGTCCCTCGCCCGCGATCGCCACGGAAAGCCCGCTTGGATACAGATCGTAATAGCGCCGCTCGCCCTCGCCCAAGTGCTCCCGCTTGGGAATCTTGCTGCCGAAAAACAGGTGCCGCCGCGCGTCGCGAACGGGCCCTCCAATGGCCACCGCCCGCCGCACTTCCGGCATGTGGCAGCTCGGGCAGGCCCTGCCTTCGGTCGCGTAAGGGCTGGCGCGCCACTCGTGCGCCGTGTCGAACGTGCACACCAGTATATCTGTATAAGAGGCAGTGGCCTGGTGGCACTGCGCGCAGACCTGCTCGCTCAGCAATCGCGGATCTTGTCGCACCGCGTGCGGCGCCTTCGAATCGCCCCACGGCCCCAGCACCACGCCGTCCCGCACGTGGCAGACCGCGCACGTCACCCCTTCCGTGCTCAGCCTCGCGTCGAACCGCGCGTTCGTCTCGAGCACCGGCTGGTGCGCCGAGCCGGC
>DASQHK010000015.1:0-4779 GCA_035632135.1 Bryobacterales bacterium | reverse complement strand
CGGCTTGAATGTGGTGTTCATCTACGGCGCTTCGCTCGAGTCCATGAAGGGCGTGGTGCGGGTGGGCGCGCTGGCCGCGAGCGCGCTGTTCGGCCCCGGCGTGGCCGGCGTTTTCAGCGCGCTGATGGCGTTTTCCCTGCTCGCCACGGTCAACGCCATGACCATGATCGGCCCGCGCGTTTATTACGCCATGGCCGCCAACGGCGCCTTCTTCCGCGCCGCCGAGCGCGTCCACCCGAGATGGAACACGCCGTGGGTCGCGGTGCTGGCACAGGGCGCCTGCTGCTGCCTATTGATAGTGACCGGGACCTTCGAGAGCCTGATCCAGTACATCGGCTTCAGCCTGTGGCTGTTCAGCACCCTCACGGTGGCCGGCCTGCTGCGGCTGCGGCGCCGGCCGGGCTGGAAGTCGCTGCCCGCGGCCAACGCCGCGTTTCCCCTCATTCCCGGCCTCTACATCGCGGTCAGCGCCTGGGCTTTGGTCTATTCGGTGTGCCTGCGGCCGGTGGAATCGGGCTTTGGCCTGCTGACCATGGCCGGGGGCGCGGTGATTTACCTGCTGGCGCGGCGGCGCGCGGCGCGGTAGCTCCCTACCATTCGACGATCTTGCGCCCTGTCGCGTCCCTGAATTCCCCGAGTGCGATCAGGATGAGATCGTAGAGCACGCCGAACGTCAGGAGGCCCAGCGTGAACAGCCAGATGAAACCGGTGCCGGTCTTCCCCACGTAGAAACGGTGCACGCCGAAAATGCCGAGGAAGAAGCACAGCAGCAGGGCCGCACCGCGCTTCCTGTCGGAGGTGTTCACCGGGGCCGCCGGCGCGGCCGTCCAGAGCGGGACCGTCGAGTCGCAGCCGCATTTGCGGCAGAAGCGATCCTCGGGGGTCATCGGCGTCCCGCATTTCTGGCAATACACGGTAGACGGCTGAGCGGCGGATGCCATGGCGTCTTGCCTCCTGCTCTGGTTCCCTCACGGTCGCGGCTCGCTGGATGCAATCGAAATCCCAGCGCCGCGCGCGTAAACAAGCGGCTGTACGTGCCGCACCACACTAGTGTACGCCAGCAGCGCGCCGAAAGTTCCGTCTTCCGGCGCGACCTCTTGCAACTGGTCCGGGCTGCCGATCCAGTTCCTTCATGGCTCCCGCGCTTTGGCGCCGGAGGACACTTCCGGTAGAATTAGGGGGCCGGCTAAATCTTAAGTGTGGTCGAACCACGTATATCTTTGTGAAGGCAAGGAAGCCGGCGGTTGCTGGTTGTTACTGTTCCTGGCGCCATGTTGACGATGATCCTCGCCATGGTCTGGCCTGCTTCGCCGTCGGCCGCAGATGACCCGGAGCTGTTTGAAGGACTGCGCCGGCGCGACCCTCAAGCTATGGCCAAGTTATATGACATGTTCGGACGCGTGGTCTATGCCTTGATTTATCGGATCGTCCAGGATAGCGGGGTGGCGGAGGACCTGGTGCAGGAGACTTTCCTGCGGGTGTGGAACCAGGCTCACGCCATCGACCCCTCGCGCGGCTCGCCGGCTGCCTGGCTGCTGACGGTGGCGCGCAACCGCGCCATCGACTGGAGGCGTTCCAAGGCCGGCAAGCCGGAGCGCAGCGTCTGGGAGAGTTACGACGACGAGCGGCCGGGAAACTTTCTGGACATGGAAAAAACGCTCATCGATTCGGACCGGGTGAATCGCGTGCGGCGGGCCATGGAGAAGCTGAACGAGAACCAGCGGTTCGTGATCGAGATGGCTTATTTCGAGGGCCTGTCACAGTCGGAGATGGCGGAGCGGATGGGCCAGCCACTGGGTACTGTAAAGACCTGGGTGCGCGCGGCGCTGAAAAACTTGCGAGAGGAGCTGTTGCCGGCGGCAGGAGCGCTATGACCTGCGACGAGCTGAGCGGGCTTTACGAACTCTACGCCCTCGGCGCGGTGGAGGCGGCCGAGCGGCGCGAAATCGAAGAGCACCTGGAGCGGAAATGCCCGGCGTGCGCGGCGGGCGTGGCCCGGGCGCGGCAGTTGGCGGCGTCTCTGGCCCTGAGCGCGCCGGCCGCTGAGCCGCCGCAACGGCTGCGCAACCGCATCGTCACGGCCGTGGCGCACGGTCCGGAGCGGGCCAGCAGCGTCACCTGGCTGACCCACGCCTGGGCCACGCTGGCCGTGCTGATGCTGGTGGCGGTGCTGTTTTTCGTGTACGACAGCCAGCAGCTCGAGATCCGCATCACTGCCTTGAACCATCGCCTGGCCGACCAGGAAAGGGCCAACGCGGAGCTGCTGGCGAACAACCGCATGCTGGCGGATGCGCTGGCGCTGATCAATCAGCCGGATGCGCGCCAGCTCGTCTTCGGCCGCCCCGGACAGCAGCCGCCCCAGGGCCGCGTCTGGGTGCACGCGCAGCGCGGCGTGCTGCTGCTGGCCTCGCACCTGCCTCCGGCGCCCTCCGGCAAGACCTACGAGATGTGGATTGTGCCCAAGGGCGCCCCGCCCATTCCCGCCGGCTTGTTCAACTCCAGCCCCAGCGGCGAGGCCACGCACGTGTGGACCGAACCGGTCAATATCGCTTCGGCCGCTGCCGTTGCGGTGACGCTCGAGCCCGCCGGCGGCGTTCCCGCTCCTACTAGCACCCCGATCATCGCGGCAGCATTCTGACGCCACGCATGCCTTACTGAAGCGCCACCCGCACCGTATTGGCGGCCCTCCCGTTCACCACCACCACCACGTCCACCTCTCCTTTGCCGGCCAGTCCGGCGGGAACCTGCACGTTGATCTGATCCAGGCCCGGATACTGGTTCTGCGGCCCGGCATAAACCGCCGTCGCCGGGACCCCGCCGATGGTGACCGTCACGGAGCTAAGCCCGCTGTTGTTCCGCAGCCCCGTGCCGTACAGCACCAGCACAGCGCCCCCGGGAGCGGTGCTGAGGTCGAACGGCGCCGCCACGCACGAGCCGGGCGTGCTCCCGCAAGTAAATGTGAAGATGGCGGGGTTTGCGGCGGTGGCGAAATAAGCGGCCGCTACCCCTTTGCCGTTCGCGTTCGCGCTAAACAGCGCCGGCGCAACGGTGGCGAGCTGAATCGTCGAAGCAGCCACAGGAGTCGAGTTCTTCAGAACGGTGACCGTGGCGCTCCCGTTGGCCAAGCCCGCCGGCACCAGGAAGTTGATCTGGCCGGGTGAAACAAAGAACAGCGGCGCGGTCTGCGTATTGCCCGTGCTGTCGGTAACGGTGACGCTGACGCCGGCGAGGCTGGTGGGCAGACTGGTCGAGGCAGTGGCAGCGGTGGTGTCGGACAGACCGGCGCCGAACAGCGTGGCAACCGTGCCCGAGGCCAGCGCGGAGGCTTCGAAGCTGGCGGCGTTCACGATGGAAGCTGTCGAGCCCTGGATCGTGCTCTTCATAATGACTTGGCCGTACGGGTTCCAGGTGGCCAGCGTGTAGTAGAAGGTCGAAGTCCCGCGCGCCGCGTCGCCGGAGGTAAAAGGGGAAATGAAGTACGGCGCGTACTCGCCGCCATACACGTCGTCGCGGCCGGGATCACCCGCTGTGTCGCAGGCCGGACTCGTAGCGGTCACGGCGCGGTGCATGAAGTGGCAATACCCCTTGTCCCTTACGGGATTGAAGATGGTCTGCGGAGCGCTCCATGGCCCCCACGGCTGCGGCGAGAACCTCGTGTAGATGCCGCGGATACTGGTGGGTGTGGTGTTCAGGCAATTGTAGAGCATCACCCAGCGCTGGACGAACTGGTTATACTCGACCCCCAGCTCCCCGCTGCAGTTGGCCGGCGTGTAGTTCCCGCCGTCGTAATCCTGGAACAGCGCGGCCGCATCAGCCTCGGAGGCGGAGAAGTTCGGCGTCCCGTCCTTGGCCAGCCCGGTGAAATACTGCATCCCGCCCGCCTGGGCGATCGTACCGGCCAGCTTGCGCGCCAGGAATACAGCGCTTTTCCGGTAGAAGCGCCCGCCTTGCGTTCCCCAGAAGTAGAGGTAGCCATCCGTTCCCTTGGCGATCGCCACGTTGACGAACTTCGCGCCGTCGCAGCGGGAGCACGATGGAGCGGAGAAATCGTAGAGGTAGTGGTAGGTGTTTCCATCGTCGTCCGATACCCCCATCACCGAGCGCGTGGAAAAGCCGAGGTTGCTTTGGGTCGGCATCAGAACAAAATTATCTGTCGCGAAAATCACGAACATCCTTCCGCCCACGTCGATCCCTGCTATTGGCGCTTCGTCGACGCCAAGCGTGATGGCCGGCTTGCCTTGCGCGTCCAGCACCACAGGACTCTGGTATGCGCCGATCGCATTGCGGACGAAGTCTATCTTCAGGCATTGGTTGACGTCCGTGCCCGAGGTGAAACCGACAGCGTCAGCGGCCTGGATACGCGGCGGCACTCCATTGGGCTTGCCGTTGAAGGTGGCGGTCGGGATGGCGTCGCCGAACAGGAACCATAGCTTTCCGTTGTGCTCGAACGAGTAGCCCAGGTCGGCTGCGTACAGCCCGTAGTTGGTCGCCGTTTCACTGACCGTCGGCTGCTTGGTCTCATGATCCACATCACCGGTAAGCTGGCAGACCTTCTGCGAAGAACCCGGGATATAGACGGGGTCGGCGGCCCGCACCAGCGCGCCCGTTGCCAGCCATGCAATCGCCCATGGCAACAGCGTCTTCATACCCATCTCCATCAAATACCTACTTGAAGCCCAGGCTCACCGGATTGGCCGCCTGGCCATCCACGATGAGTGAAACGGCCACGTTGCCGGCCCCGCGCAGAGATTTCGGCAACAGGATGTTGATCTGGTCCAG
>DASQHK010000014.1:0-13250 GCA_035632135.1 Bryobacterales bacterium | reverse complement strand
CAAGACCACGACCCTGCGGCTGATCGCCGGTTTCGAGCAGCCGGATGAGGGCGAGGTGCTCATCCGCGGCCAGCGGGTCAATGAGCTGCCGCCTTATCGGCGCAAGGTCAGCACGGTGTTCCAGAGCTACGCGCTGTTTCCCCACCTGACGGTCGTGGAAAACGTTGCGTTCGGTCTGCGGCGGAGCGCGCTGTGGAGCGAGCGGAGCGCCCGGCCGAGCGAGGCGGGTATCCGGCGGCGCGTGGAGCGGGTGCTGGAGCTGGTCGATCTTCCCGGCGCGGCCGATCGGCGGCCGGACCGGCTCTCGGGAGGGGAAAAACAGCGGGTGGCGCTGGCGCGCTCCATCGTGCTCGAGCCCGACGTGCTGCTGCTCGATGAGCCCCTCGCAGCGCTCGATCCGAAGCTGCGCCGCGAGATGCGCGTGGAGCTGACGCGGCTGCAGCGCGCCGTCGGGATTACGTTCGTATTCGTGACCCACGATCAGGAGGAGGCCTTGGCGCTCTCCGACCGCATCGCGGTGATGAACAGCGGGCGGCTGGAGCAAGCCGGCACGCCGGAAGAAATCTACCGCGCGCCGCGAACCCGCTTCGTGGCCAGCTTCATCGGCAGCTCGAACCTGATTCCGGCGGCGGATGGCGAGCCGGCCACGGTGCTGATCCGGCCGGAGCTGATTCACATCGCCAACGGGCCGGTGCCTGCCGGCGCGCAGCGCGCCGCCGGACGCATCGTGCACGCAGCATTCCTGGGGCCGCACCGGCAGATCACCGTGCGGACCGAGCGCGGCGTCGAGATGACCGTGCTTTGCCCGGCCTCGCAGAATCTCTCGCCGGACGCGACAGTCGAGTTGTGGTGGAACGCGGCGGATGCTATTTTACTCGCCGAATGAGGAGGCGCGCATGGAACTGAGGCTCCGCCCGGCGGCCGAGGCCGATATAGCGGATTGCGGCCGCATCATTTACGAGGCGTTCAAAGGCATCGCGGAAGCGCACGGCTTTGCGCCGGATATCCCGGATGTCGAAGCCGGGCAGCACCTGGCTGATGTCTTCATCCGCCACCCGTCCTTTTACGGCGTGGTGGCGGAGAGCGGCGGGCGCATCGTGGGATCCAATTTTCTCGATGAGCGCGGGGCGATCCGCGGCGTCGGGCCGATCACCGTGGATCCGGCTGCGCAGCGCGGGGGCGTAGGCCGCGCGCTCATGCGGGCGGTGATCGACCGAGGCCAGGGCGCGCCCGGCATTCGCCTGCTGCAAGACGCCTTCAACACGCTCTCCATGCCGCTCTACGCCTCGCTCGGCTTCGACACCAAAGAGCCGATCGCCTTTGTGAAAGGCACGCCCCGGAGCCGCCCCTCCGCCGCGGTGGAGGTCCGGCCGATGAAGGAGGAGGACCTCGATGCCTGCGCCCGCTTGTGCCGGCGCGCGCACGGATTCGACCGCACCAACGAGCTTAGCGACAACGTCCGAGGCTTCTCTCCCTATGTCGCGCTGCGAGGCGGGCGCCTCACCGCTTACGGCGTGGTGGCTTTCTTCGGGCACGGCGTGGCCGAAACCGAGCAGGACATGAAGGACTTGCTGCTGGGAGTGGCGGCCGACGCCGGGGAAATCTCGTTCCTGCTGCCCACGCGGCAAGCGGGCCTGTTCCGGTGGTGCCTGAGCGAAGGGATGCGCGTGGTGAAGCCGATGACGCTGATGGCCATCGGCGAATACCAGGAACCGCAGGGCTGCTGGTTCCCGTCGGTGCTTTACTGAGGGGCGTAACCCGGACCGCGCAAGACCTTGCCAGGCAGCGCGCTGGTGGCTTTGCCGCCGTCGATCACCGGCACCCCATTTACCAATACATACTGCATGCCCTCGGAGAGCTGGTTCGGCCTCTCGAAGGTGGCGCGGTCGGTGATGGCGCCGGGGTCGAAGACGACCATGTCGGCCCACATGCCGGCCTTGATGACGCCGCGGCCGGCCAGCCGCATGCGCCCGGCGGGCAGCGCGCTGAACTTGCGGATGGCGTCTTCGAGCCGCAGTTTGTGCTCCTCGCGGACGTACTTGCGCAGAATGCGCGGGAACGTGCCGTAAGCGCGCGGGTGCGGATGCTCGCGGCCCAGCAGACCCGTGGGAGCAGTTCCCTGCGAGTCGTTGCAGATGGAGGTCCAGGGCTGCTGGAGCGCCAGCGCCACATCCGGCTCAGACATACCGAAGACGGCCACCGAGGTGTAGGCGTCGTCCTCAATGAGCAGGTCGAAGATGGTGTCGAGCGGGTCTTTGCCCCAGAGCTTGGCGGTCTCGGCGATGGTCTTGCCTTGCAGCGGCAGCAGTTTGGGATTGTGGACCACGCAAACCAGAATCGCCTCGGGGCCAGGGATGGCGAGCCACTCGTTGTCCCAGGCGGCGCTGGGAGTTTCCATATCCCGGCGGATGCGGGCGCGCGTGGCGGGATCTTTCAGCCGCTCGATCAGCCTGGCGTCGCCGCCGTCATGGGCCCAGGGAGGGATAAACGCGGAGAAGCCGTTGAACCAGGCCGGATACGCGTAAGTATCAGCGCCGACCTCGATGCCGGATTGCCGGGCCTTTTCGATGCGCGCCACGATCTCGGGCATGCGGCCCCAGTTGCGTTTGCCCGCCGCCTTCAGATGCCAGATCTCGACGGGAATCTGCGCCTCGCGGCCGATGCGAAACGCTTCGTCGAGCGCGGCGTCGATGCCGTCGCCCTCACTGCGCATGTGGGTGGCGTAGATGCCGCCGAATTTCGACGCCTCGGAGGCCAGCGCAATCAGTTCTTCGGTCGAGGCGTAAGGCGCCGGTGCATACTGCAACGAGGTAGAAAGGCCGATGGCGCCGTCGCGCATGGCGTCGCGCACGAGCGCCTTCATGCGATCCAGCTCGGCGGGGGTGGGGGCGCGGTCCACGTCGCCCAGCACCATGCGCCGCACCTCGGTGGCGCCGACGTAGCTGGCCAGGTTATGCCCCATCCCTTGCTTTTCGAGGCGCGCAAAATACTGGCGAAACGTGCGCCAGTCAGGCGTGATGTGGAAGTGCTCGAAGGCGAGGCGGTCGGCCTGGATGATAGCGTCGTTTAGCGGGGCGGCCGAGCCGCCTTCGCCGGTGATTTCCGTGGTAATGCCCTGGAAGACTTTCGACGGCAGGTGGGGGTCGACCAGGATGGTCAGCTCCGACTGGCCCAGCATGTCGATGAAGCCCGGCGCGACGACCATGCCGTGCGCGTCGATCACGCGCTTGGCTGGCGCGGCCTCGAACCTTCCGATCGCGGCGATGCGGCCGTTGCGAATGGCGACGTCGGCCGCGTACCACGGCGAGCCTGTGCCGTCGATGACGCGGCCGTGGCGGATGACGATGTCGTAGGGCTGGGCAAACGCAGCCGATGCGAGAAAGACGAAACCACAGATGAACACAGATAAACACAGATAAAACCCTTTTTGCTCGGCGCGGTGGGGGTTTAATCCGTGTTCATCTGCGTTCATCTGTGGTTCCGGCTTTAGAGTTTTTCCGAGATTGCTTTGGCCTGCGTGAAGAGCAGGAGGTAGTCGCTTCCGCCGGCCTTGGAGTCGGTTCCGGACAGGTTGAAGCCGCCGAAGGGATGGCCGCCGACCAGCGCGCCGGTGCATTTGCGATTGAAATAAAGGTTGCCGGCGAAGAAGCGCTCACGGGCCTTCTCGAGCTTTTTGCGATCGTTGGTGAACACGGCGCCGGTGAGGCCGTATTCGCTGTCGTTGGCGAGATCGAGCGCGTCGTCGAAGTCGCGCGCCCGCGTGACGGCCAGCACCGGGCCGAAGATCTCCTCTTGAAAGAGGCGCGCCTTGCGGTCGATGTCCGCCACGATGGTGGGCTCCACAAAATAGCCGTCGCCGGAAGCGCGGGTGCCGCCGGTGACGAGCTTCCCTTCCCGGCGGCCGACATCGATGTAATCGAGGATCGATTGCAGCGCCCGCTCGTTGATCACCGGCCCCATGTAGTTCTTGGGGTCCTCGGACGGGCCCGTCGCGATGCGGCGCGCCTTCTCCGCAAGGCGGGCAACGAAGTCGTCGTAGACCGCGTCCACCACGATGGCGCGCGAGCAGGCCGAGCACTTCTGGCCCTGGTAGCCGAAGGCTGAGGCCAGCACGCCATCGACGGCCTTCTCCAGATCGCAATCGGAGTCTACGACGATGGCATCTTTGCCGCCCATTTCCGCGACCACGCGCTTGATCCAGCGCTGGCCGGGCGGCGTTTTGGCCGCAAGCTCATTGATGCGCAGGCCCACCTGCTTGGAGCCGGTGAAGGCGACGAAGCGCGTGAGCGGGTGCTCCACCAAGGCATCACCAATACTCGAGCCGCTTCCCGTCACGAACGAAATTGCTTGCGGCGCGCAGCCGGCTTCGAGCAGCGCTTCCACGAACTTCGCGGCGATGGTGGGCGAATCGCTCGATGGCTTCAGCACGACGGTGTTGCCGGCGACCAGGGCGGCCGTGGTCATGCCCACCGTGATGGCCAGCGGAAAATTCCAGGGTGGAATGACAACGCCGACGCCGAGCGGCAGGTAGCGCAGCTCGTTTTTCTCGCCGGGGATGGGCGTGAGCGGCTGTGGCCCGCTCAGGCGCAGGGCTTCCCTGGCGTAGAACTCGCAGAAGTCGATGGCCTCGTCGGTGTCGGCGTCGGCCTCGGGCCAGGTCTTGCCCGTCTCGTAAATCATCCAGGCGGAGAACTCGTGCTTGCGGTCGCGCAGGATGCGGGCGGTTTCGAGCAGCAGGTAAGCGCGTTCCTCGCGCGGGCCGAGCCAGGCGCTCCAGCAGGGGAAGTAGGCGTGCGCCTCTTCGACGGCGCGCCGGGCCTGCTCCACGCTGGCGGCGGCGTGGACGCCGACAACCTGGGCGGGGTGAGAGGGGTTGAGCGAGCGGAACTGCGACTCGCCCGCGACCCGCTGGCCGCCTATCAGCAGTTTGTACTCGCGGCCGAGCTGGGAGCGAACCTTTTCCAGCGCCGCTTCCATGGCCGCGCGGTTTTCCGGCCGGGAGAAGTCGGTGAGCGGTTCGTTGCGAAACTCGGGAAGCATCAACGGGGCCGGGTGCGACGCAGGCTAGAGCTTGACGGCTTTGCGGCCGCGCTCGAACAGGTCCGCCGCGTCTTCGGCGATGTCCTTGCCCTTTTCAAACAGATCGCGGCCCTTGCCGTAAAGGTCGCGGCCGGTTTCGACCAGTTTGTCGCGTCCTTCGGAGGCTCTCTCGCCGATCAATTGCCGGATTTCGCGGCCCGTCCGGGGAGCGAGCAGAATGGCCGCCGCCGCGCCGACCGCCACGCCCGCAAAAAACCAGACCAATTTGTCGCCAGTGTTGTCATCAGCCATGGGATTCTCCACCTCGATTGTACCCTGTTCGGAGCGCCGCAAGCGCCCGAAGACGCTGCCCGGCGCGGACCGCTATCCCCGTTCCGAGGGCGCGCGCCACGCAGAGCCCCGGCTTTCGGCCGGCTCGGCCAGCCGTTCCGAGGCCTCCAGCAGCTCGTCGGCCACGCGCGCCGCTTCAGCCATCGCCGCCACGTCGTGCACCCGCACCAGGTGCGCGCCGTGCAGGATCGACGCCGTCACCGCCGCCGCCGTGCTGAACAGCTTCTGCTCGTCCGATCTATGCGCCGGATGCCCCAGAAACGACTTGCGCGAGGCGCCGACCAGGATGGGCTGGTCGAGCGCGCTCAGGCGCTCGAGGCCGGCGATGATTTCGTAGTTCTGCTCGCCGCGCTTGCCGAAGCCGATGCCGGGATCGATGACGATCCTGCGCCGGTCGATTCCGGCGCGCCGCGCCCGCCCCAAGGCCGCGTCCAGGTCGCGCGCGATCGTTCCCATCACGTCGGAAAGCGGGGCCAGTTGCGCCCAGGTTTCGGGCGTGCCGCGAATGTGCATCAGCACCAGGCCGGCGTCGGCCCGGTTGATCACTTCGGCCAGGGCCGGGTCAAAGGTGAGGCCGCTCACGTCGTTGATGATTTCGGCTCCCAGCTCCAGCGCCCGCTCCGCTACCTCGGCCTTATAGGTGTCAACCGAGATCGGAATATCGAGCTTATTCCGGAGCTTCTTGAGCACCGGGGCCAGGCGGTCCAGCTCCTCGCGCGCCGAAATGCGCGCCGAGCCGGGGCGGGTGGATTCGCCGCCGATGTCGATCAGGTCGGCGCCCTGCTCCTGGATTTCGAGCGCGCGCGCGTAAGCTACATCGGGATCGAGGTAGAGGCCGCCGTCGGAAAACGAGTCGGGCGTGACGTTGAGGACGCCCATGATGAGCGTGCGCCCGCCGAGCAAGACCGTGCGGTGGCGCAGCTTCCACTCGTGCCGTTTTCGCGTCAAGCGGTGAACTCCATGTTCTTTATAGTGTACCGTTCCAGCTTCTCGCGGCTGACGGCGAAACCGCTGCCCGGGCCGGGCGGGATGTGGAGAAAGCCGCGCTCGTCGATGTCGATCGAGGGCTCGACCAGGTCGTCGCAATACCATCGGGCCGAGGCCTCCACGTCGGTGGGATACACGAAGCCGGGGAACGTGGCCAGGTGCAGGCCCTGGGCGGAGGCGATGCCCAGCTCGGGCATGGTGCCGAGCCAGCAGCCGAGGCCCGCGGCGCGCGCTTTGTCGTGCATGGCAATCGCCGGGCCCAGGCCGCCCACGCGCTGGATCTTGATGTTGATGATGCGCGCCGCTCCGAGCGTGATGATCCGCTCCAGGTTTTCCGGCTCGGCCGATTCGTCGGCGCACACCGGCGTGCGAACGCGCCGCTGAAGCTCCGCCATCTCTTCGAGCGCGTCTTTGGCCAGCGGCTGCTCGTACATCATCAGGCCGAAGCGGTCGAGTTCCTCGAAGAGCGGGATGTCTTTCGCCGCGTAAGCTGCGTTGGCATCGGCCATCAGAGGGATGCCGCCGAAGCGCTCGCGCACGGCCCGCACCGGCTCGAGGTCCCAACCGGGCTGAATCTTGATCTTGACGCGCTGGTAGCCCTGGGCGCGGTAGCGGGCGACGCGGTCGAGCAGCTCGTCGATGGTATCAAAAATACCAATGGCCACGCCGGACGGGATCGGACGCAGCGCCGACCCCAGCATCTGCCAGAGCGGCGTCGCCGTGCGCCAGCAGGCATGGTCCCACAGGGCGCCGTCCAGTCCGGCTTTGGCAAAGGGCTCGCCGGGAGGGCCGTTGACGAGGGCAGCCTGGAAGCCGCCCTCCATGACAGCCGGCGCCAGACGCTCGGCCAGAGCCTGCCAGGTCGATTCGGGCGTTTCGGCCGAGTAAAACGAGCCCGCCATGGGCGAGGCCTCGCCGAACCCGCCGCATGCTTCGGCCTGCACCTCCACGACGATGCTGTCCTTCACAGCGACGGAGCCGTTCGAGATGCGAAACGGCTCGAGGAGCGGAATCTGCACCCAGTGCAGGATGATTTTGTCGATCTTCATTTATCCGTACTCGAATCCCGCTGCGCCGAAGACGCGCTCGGGCCGGCCGGGCAGCGCGGTCTCCGCGTGCAGCCGCATCCGCAGCAGCTCGCGCCGGCGCTCGAAGCCGAGGTCGCGGGCGAGATCGGCGGCTCCCGCGACGTCGGGAAACAGGTCCCAGAAGAAACGCTCGGAGCGCGCGCGGGCGAGCAGCGCCTCGAGCAAGCAGCGGGCGGCCGCGGTGTCCGGCGCGGCGCACGGCCCGAGAAAGTACGCATGGCTGCCCGGCCGTCCCAGCGCGAAGCCGTCGCCGGTCGATGCTCCTTGGCCGGGGAACGCCCGCAGGAGCTGCTCGATCAGGCGCGTCCGATCCACGCCGAACGACTGGCGGTCGAGCGCGGCCACGGGGCCAGTTGACAAGCTCGGAGCGGCGGCGCATGAAGCCGCGCTGGACAGCTCGGGCCCGGCGGTTTGGCCCTCGAGTGGCGGGAGCCACGACTCGGCGGAGGCGCTCCTTCGCTCGCGTGTCGCGCCCCAGCGCTCGATGGCGCGCTCGGCGCGAAAGCCCAGCTTCGCATAGAGCGGCTGCCCCATGTCGGTGGCATCGAGCTTCACCTGGCGGACGCCGCGCTCTGCCAGCCACGCCAGGGCGTGCTCCATCAGGCCGCGGGCCAGGCCGCGCCCCCGGAACCGCGGTTCGACCAGCACCATGCCGATCCAGGCCAGCTCTTGCCCGTAACAGACCGCCGTGGTGGAGGCGGCGACCTGGCCCTGCTGCTCGTCCACCCAACAGCCCTCCGGCTCGAGGGCCATCACGTTGCTCCAGTCCTGCTCGATCTGGTTCCAGTTGGCCGCCTCTTTGAGGCGCATCAGGGCCGGCACGTCCGACGGTTGCATCTGCCGGATCATGGCGCGCCGGCGTTCTGCTTGCGGCGGCGCTCGTAAAAGTAATAGCCGCCGATGGCCGCCACGCCGACCAGGGCGGTGATCACCATGGCGCGGTAGTTCCGCTGCTCCGCCTGCGCGCCGAGCAGCACGCTGAACAGCAGCGACGGCGACCGTGCCAGGCCGGTCACGACGACGAACTCCCCGAGGCCAATCTCGGCGATGCCGGCCCCGTATGACATGGCGTCCTTGGGCATGCCCGGCAGCAGAAAAAGCAGGAACAAAGCCGATTTGCCCTTGGCGCTGTTCAGGGCGTGGTCCATCTTGTCTAGGGTGGCGTGGCTGATGAATCGTTCGAGCGCCGGCCGGCCGAACACGCGGGCGAAATAAAAATTGAACGCCGAGCCCAGCATGATGCCCACCACCGAATACAGAAACCCCAGCGGCGCCCCGAACACGTAGCCCGAGGCAAACTGCGTGATCTCGCCCGGGATGGCGAAGATCACCACCTGCACAAACTGCATAGCCACGCATAGCAGCGGGCCCTTCGGACCGCCCGCGCGCAAGGACTGTATCAGCTCGTCCTTATTGCTGAGGCGCTGGAGCAGGCCGGTTCGCCACAGCCCGTAGCACACGGCGGCGGCGAGAACGGCTAAAATTATGGCCAGCAGCCTTTTCTTCCAAATCGCTGTCATTGTATCTTGGAGAATCTGCTCTTTTGCGCCCGCATGAATTGCCGATGGCTCATCTTGCTCTGCGCTCTGGGCGCCGCTACGACCCTGGCGGAGCAGCCCGTGCTGTTTCCGCACAACAAGCACGTGGCGCTCGGCCTCAATTGCCTGGACTGCCATCCGGGCGCCGACAAGCGCGCCGCGGCGGGCCTGCCCTCGGTGCGCAAGTGCATGCTATGTCACGAGAAGCTGGCGACCGAGAAGCCGGAAGTCAAGAAAGTGCGCGAATATGCCGCCCGCAGAATCGAGATCCCCTGGGAGCGCGTGTACGCGTTCAGCCCGACCGCGCTGGTGAAGTTCCGCCACGCGCCCCATTACCGGGCCAGGATCGATTGTACAACGTGCCATGGCGACGTGGCCAAGGAAACCGTCGCGCAGCCGCTGGTGAAGCACACCATGGGGAGGTGCCTCGACTGCCACCGGCAGCGGCACGCCACGGAGGACTGCGCCGCATGCCATTACTGATGATTCACCACAGAGGACGCAGAGAACGCAGAGTAAGACCATGCCTTCCTCTATGGTCTCTGCGCCCTCTGCGGTGAAGGGTCTTATGGACCGACGCGACTTTTTTAAGATCGTCTCTACTGCCTCCACCGGCCTCGTCACCGGCGCGTGCGGGAAGAAGATCGACCGCTACATCCCGCTGCTGGTCTCGGAGCGCGAGGCGGTGCCGGGCGAGGAGCAGTGGCACCCGGGCGTGTGCGGGGAGTGCGCGGCCGGCTGCGGCGTGATCGCGCGGGTGATGGAGGGTGAGCGGATCATCGAGCAGGAGGGGCAGCAGTTCCGGCAGCGGGTCGCGGCCATCAAGAAAATCGAGGGCAACCCGCTCGACCCGGTGAGCGGCGGGCGGTTGTGCGCACGGGGCCAGGCGGCCCTGCAAGGGCTCTATAACCCCGACCGGCTGCAGGGGCCGATGCGGCGCAAGGGGCCCAAGGGCGACGCCGACTTTGCCCTTATGTCGTGGCAAGAGGCAATCGCGGTGGCGGCCGAGAAGCTGGACCGGGCGCGGAAGAACGACCCGACGCAAATCCTGTTCATCGCCGGGCCGCAGCCGGGCACGCGCGCCCTGGCCATCGCGCGGTTTCTCGAAGCGATCGGCGCGCCGCCGGCGGTGACCTTCGAGCCGGCCGATTTTCCGCTGGAGCGCAAGGCCGCCGAGCAGGTGCACGGCTGGAGCGGCCTGCCGGTTTACGACCTGGCCCGCGCCCGCTACGCGCTCGGCATCGGCGCTGATTTTCTTGGCGGCTGGGCTTCGCCGGTTTTCTACTCGCGCCGGTTCGGGAATTTCCGGCAGGGCCGCCCCGGCGTGCGGGGCAAGCTGGTGCAGGCCGAGTCGCGGTTCTCCACCACCGCCCACAGCGCCGATGAATGGCTCCCCCTGCGGCCCGGCACCGAGCTGCTGTTTGCCCTGGCCCTGGGCCGGCTGCTGCTGGATCAGAACCTCGCGCGGCAGCCCGGCGCGGTGGCCGGGGCGGTGCTCCAGGCCTATCAGGCGGCCGACCCCGGCGCAGCGGCGCGCGCGTGCGGCATCGACGAGAAGCGGCTGCGGCGCGTGGCGCGCGAGCTGGGCGAATCCGAGGCACCGCTGGTGATTCCCGGGGCGTCGGTTTCGCAGACCAATTCTCTGGCCGCGCTGATCGCCGCGGGCTCGCTGAATCTTCTGCTCGGCAACGTGCAGCAGCCGGGCGGCGTGCAAGGGCCGGCGCCGGAGCCTACCGCCAGCCGGCCGGCGTTCGCCAATCCATTGGCGGCTCTGGAACGCGCGCGGTTCCTGTTCGTCGACAGCAGCAACCCGCTCTACACGCTGCCGGCGGCGCTGGGCGTGGCGGAGAAGCTGGCGCGCGTGGACGAGATGGTCAGCTTCTCACCGTTTCTCAACGACACGGCCGCTTACGCCGACCTGCTGCTGCCCGACCACCACACTCTCGAAACGACGGCGGCGATCGTGCCGGCGGTGGCGCCCGGGCCGGAAGTGCTGCTGGCCACGCCGTTCGTCCAGCCGCTTTACGAGACGCGGGCGACCGAGCAGGTTCTCGCGGACCTCGCCAAAGCCGTGAAGGTCAGTTTCGAGGCGGCCACGCCCAGGTCCGTGGCGGAGCCGCTCCTGCCGGAAGGCTTGGCCTGGGAAGACGTCGTGCGGCAGGGAGGGATCTGGAGCGCGGCGGCCGCTGCGCCGGGGCCTGCCAACCGGCCGCCGGCGAGGAAAGCGGCGCCGGCTGCGGCGGCGCTCGACCTGACGCCGGCGGAGTTTGCCGGCGATGCGGCGGAGTTCCCGCTGCATTTCCAACCCTACCTGTCGCTCCAGTTCGGCGACGGCCGCAGCGCGAATTTGCCGTGGATGCAGGAGCTGCCCGATCCGGCGTCGAGCGCCATGTGGGGCCTGCCCGTGGAGGTCGATCCCAAAACAGCCGCCAAGTTAGGTATTAGTACGGGTGATCTGGTTCGCGTGGAGTCGCGGCACGGAAAGCTCGAGGCTCCGGCTTACGTGCATCCGGCGGCGATTCCGGGCGTGGTGAGCATGGCGATCGGCCAGGGGCATCGCCACTTCGGCCGCTACGCCTCGAATCGCGGAGCGAATCCGCTGGCGATCCTGGCGCCGCAGTGGGAGAAGACGACCGGCGCTCTCGCCCTGGGCGCGACGCGCGTGCGGCTGGCGCGCCTGGGACCGCGCGGCGGGCTAACGCAATTTTCGCCGCAGGACCGCGAGATGGGGCCGTGGGGGTATCGATAATGGAACATCGCTGGGGCATGGCGATTGATCTCGACCGCTGCACGGGCTGCGAGGCTTGTGTGGTGGCCTGCCACGCCGAGAACAATCTGCCGCTCTCCGACCCTGCCTCAGCGGCCAAAGGCCGCGCGGTGCACTGGATCCGCGTCGACCGCTATTACGAGGGCGAGTTTCCCGACGTGCGCGTGAAATACATGCCGGTGCTGTGCCAGCAGTGCGACGATGCGCCGTGCGAGCCGGTGTGCCCGGTGTACGCCACGTATCACAACCCGGAAGGCCTGAACGTGCAGGTCTACAACCGCTGCGTGGGCACGCGCTACTGCGGCAACAACTGCCCGTACTCGGTGCGGTTCTTCAATTACTTCGAGCCGCAGTGGCCGGAGCCGCTGCAACTGCAGCACAACCCGGACGTGGCGGTGCGGCCGGTGGGAGTGATGGAGAAGTGCACCTTCTGCATCCAGCGCATCCAGCGGGTGAAGCTCGACGCCAAGGCGGAAAACCGGGCGGTGGCCGACGGCGAGGCGCAGCCGGCGTGCGTGCAATCGTGTCCGGCGGAGGCGATGACGTTTGGGGATTTGAACGATCCGGAGAGCAACGTGTCGCGCCTGGCGGCCAGCGGGCGGGCGACGCGCCTGCTGGAGGACTTGGGGACGAAGCCCAAGGTGTTTTACTTGCAACGGGAGAAATCGTAACGGGCCCGGCCCGGCTCACAGCATGGCAACAGTATTAGAGATACCATCCGACAAGGTCCGCGAGGACCTGTGGCGGCCCCTGGGCGGAGCGAGCGCCGGCTACGTGGCGGCGGTGTTTCTAACCTCGCTGGCGGTGGCCTGGGGCCTGACCTGCTGGGGCTACCAGATGGGCCGCGGCCTGGGCGTGGCCGGCATCCGCCGGCCGGTGATGTGGGCGTTCTATATTGTCAACTTTGTTTTTTGGATCGGCATCTCGCACGCCGGCACGCTGATCTCGGCCATCCTGCGGCTGACCAACGCGGGCTGGCGCCGGCCGGTGACGCGGGCCGCCGAAGCGATCACCGTCTTCGCGCTGATGATCGGGGCGCTGTTTCCGCTCATCCACCTTGGCCGGCCGTGGCTGTTCTACTGGCTGCTTCCCTACCCTAACTCGCGCGAGCTGTGGCCCAATTTCCGCTCGCCGCTGCTGTGGGACCTGACCGCCATCTTCACCTATCTGACCGGGAGCGTGATCTATCTATACCTGCCGCTGATACCCGACCTGGGGCAGCTCGGCGCGCACACCTCCGGCTGGCAGCAGAAGTTCTACCGCCTGCTCTCGCTCGGCTGGACGGGCAGCGACCGCGAGTGGCACGCGCTCGAGCGGGCCATGAAGCTGATGGCCGGCATCATTCTGGCGGTGGCGGTTTCGGTGCACACGGTGGTGGCCTGGGACTTCGCCATGGCCCTGGCGCCGATGTGGCACAGCAGCATCTTCGGCCCGTACTTTGTCGCCGGAGCGATTTTCAGCGGCATTGCCGCCCTGCTGGTGGTGATGGCGATCCTGCGG
>DASQHK010000013.1:0-3385 GCA_035632135.1 Bryobacterales bacterium | reverse complement strand
GTGTTCCGGCAGGCGCAGGAAGTGGGCCGAATCTTGCAGGCGGCAGGCGTGGCGTACATCCTCAACGACCGCGCCGACGTGGCGCTGATGGCCGGGGCGGATGGCGTGCACGTGGGCCAGGAGGACCTGCCGCCGGAGAGCGTGCGGGGCGTGGTAGGATCGAGGCTGCTCGTCGGCTACTCGACGCATACGCCGCAGCAGATGCGGGCGGCGGAACGCGAGCCGGTGGATTACGTGGCCTTCGGTCCCGTTTTTGCGACCGGGTCGAAGGAGAAGGCCGACCCGGTGGTCGGGCTGGCGGGACTGCGGGAAGCGCGGCGGCTGACGCAAAAGCCGCTGGTCGCCATCGGGGGCATCACGCGGGAGAATGTCGCAGCAGTACTGGAGGCCGGTGCGGACGCGGTGGCGGTGATCTCCGGCCTGCTGGGCGCCGATTGGGATGGACGGCTGCGGGAATGGCTACAGTTGACAGGGCGGTAGAGCCGGGGCTGGTGCAGGGCCTGGGGCTGGTGGACTCGACCACGCTGGTGATGGGGTCCATGATCGGCTCGGGAATCTTCATCGTCTCGGCTGACATCGGGCGCCAAGTGCGTTCGCCGGGGCTGCTGATCCTGGTGTGGGTGCTGACGGCGGCGCTGACGGTGATTGCGGCGCTGAGTTACGGGGAGCTGGCGGCGGCGATGCCGCACGCGGGCGGGCAATATGTGTATTTGCGCGAGGCATTGGGGCCGCTGAGCGGCTTCCTGTACGGCTGGACGCTGTTCCTGGTGATCCAGACGGGGACGATTGCGGCCGTGGCGGTGGGCTTCGCCAAGTTCAGCGGCGTTTTCTTTCCGTCGATTTCGGCGGCCAACAAATTGGTGAGCCTCGGGCGCTTCGGCATCAGCACGCAGCAGGCGCTGGGGATCGCGATGCTGGTCCTGCTGTCGGCGGTGAACGTGTTCGGCATACGCACCGGGGCGATGGTGCAGAACGTGTTCACCGTCGCCAAAACGGCGGCGCTGCTGGGGCTGGTGGTGTTGGGATTCGCGCTGGGATCGAACCGCGTGGCGGTGGACCTGAACTTCGGCGATTTCTGGCGCGGGGCCGGCTGGGGATTCGGCGCGTGGCGCGCGGTGGCGGTGGCGATGGTGGGAGCGCTGTTTTCGGCCGATGCCTGGAATAACGTGACGTTCACCGCAGGAGAAGTGAAGAACCCGCGGCGCAACCTGCCGCTCTCGCTGGCCCTCGGCACGGGAATTGTGCTGGCGATTTATGTCGCCACAAACTTTGTGTACTTGCGCTGGCTGCCGCTCGAGCCCGGGATCACCCAGGCCGCGGAAGACCGCGTGGCGACCGCGGCGGTGAGCGCGATGCTCGGCGGCAGCGGCGAGCGCATCATGGCGCTGGGCATCATGGTCTCGACCTTCGGGTGCATGAACGGAATGATCCTGGCCGGGGCGCGGGTGTATTACGCGATGGCGCGGGACGGCGTGTTCTTCAAGCGCGTGGCGGAAATTCACCCGCGGTGGCGCACGCCGGCCGTGTCGATTGCGGTGCAGTGCGCGTGGGCCAGCGTGCTGGTGCTGAGCGGAACCTACAGCGAGCTGCTGGACTACGTGATCTTCGCCGTCATGCTGTTCTACATCCTCACCATCGCCGGATTGTTCGTGCTGCGGCGGACACGGCCCGAGATGCCGCGGCCCTATCGGGCGCTGGGATATCCGTGGGCCCCGGCGTTCTACATGGCGGCGGCGGCCTTCATCGAAGTCATGCTGCTCCTTTACAAGCCGGGATACACGTGGCCCGGGTTGATAATAGTCATCATGGGCGTTCCGGTGTATTATTTGTGGCGGGCGCGGGCGGCGCCGCCGCGGAGGGCGTAGCGCATATGGCAAATCTGCTGATCCGAAAACCGCTGCAACAACTGATGGAGGAGGCGGGGGACCAAGGCGCGCACACGCTGAAGCGGTGCCTGGGACCGTGGCAGCTCTTGGCTCTCGGCATCGGCGCCGTCATCGGCGCGGGCATCTTCGTGCTGACCGGCGAGGCGGCTTACGAAAACGCGGGGCCGGCGGTGATCCTGTCGTTTATCGCCTCCGGGATCGCCTGCGCGTTTGCGGGGCTGTGCTACGCCGAGTTTGCGTCGATGATCCCGATCGCGGGCAGCGCTTACACCTACAGCTACGCCACGCTGGGCGAGCTGTTCGCGTGGATCATTGGGTGGGACCTGATGCTCGAATACGCCCTGGGGGCGTCAACGGTATCAGTGGGATGGACGGGATACTTCGTCACCTTGCTGAAGCATGTCGGCATCGAGGTGCCGGCGGGGATGTCCACGTCAACGTTTGTGCTCGACGCGCAGGGGCACTTTCAGAACACCGGGGCGTTCAACGTCGTCTCTTTTCTGGTCCTGCTGCTGATTTCCGTGATCCTGGCGGTCGGGATCCAGGAATCGGCCACCGTGAACACGACGATCGTATTTCTAAAGGTGGCCATCGTGCTGCTGTTCATTATCGGCGGCGTGTGGTACATCAAGCCGGCGAACTGGGAGCCTTTCATTCCGCCGAACACGGGAGTTTTCGGACACTACGGGTGGAGCGGGATCTTGCGCGGCGGGGCGCTGGTGTTTTTCGCCTACATCGGCTTTGACGCCGTGTCCACGGCGGCGCAGGAGACCAGGAACCCGGCGCGGGACTTGCCCATTGGGATTCTGGGGTCGCTGGCGATCTGCACGCTTCTCTATATCCTGGTATCAGGAATACTGACTGGGATTGTGAGCTACAAGCTGCTGGGCGTGCCGCACCCGGTGGCCGTGGGCATTGAGGCGACGCCGCTGAAAGCGCTGAGCTGGATCGTCGAGCTGGGGGCCGTGCTGGGGCTGGGGTCGGTGATGCTGGTGATGCTGCTGGGGCAGTCGCGGGTGTTCTACACGATGTCCAAGGACGGGCTGCTGCCGGAGGTGTTTGCGCGGATCCACCCGACGTTCCGCACCCCCTATGTCGTGACCATGCTTACGGGCGTGGTGGTGGCGATCATCGCCGGACTGCTGCCGATCGGCGTGCTGGCCCAGATGGTGAACATCGGGACCCTGCTGGCGTTTGTGATCGTTTCGGCGAGCGTAATCGTGCTGCGGAGGCGCCGTCCGGATTTGCCGCGGCCCTTCAAGACGCCGGGCTACCCGGTGGTGCCGGCGCTGGGGGTGGTGACGTCGCTGGCGCTGATGGCGTTCCTGCCGGCCGACACGTGGTGGCGGCTGATCGTCTGGCTGATCATCGGCCTGCTCATCTACGGCCTCTACGGGAGGCGGCACAGCAAGGTGCGGGTGGCGGCGAGGCGGCCGCAAAGCGCGCCGGCGGCGGTAGCGGGCGACTAGCTTCTTAGCGCTCGGCAGTCGGCAGTCAGC
>DASQHK010000012.1:0-7201 GCA_035632135.1 Bryobacterales bacterium | reverse complement strand
ATGGAGGCCGCCGAGGTGCTCCCCGCCGGCTCCGACGGCTCTCCCGCTGCGCTGGCGACGCGCATCCTCACCTCCGAGCGCCAGGTCACCCGGCTCGGCGAGGGCGTCTTCCAGGCCGGCCGCATCACCCACGAGGCCATGGAATTCACCTGCGGCATGCTCAGCCGCATGGCGCAGATCTACCGCAAGCTGGACGTGGTGGGCGTGCGCGCGGTGGCCACCAGCGCCGTGCGCGACGCCCAGAATCAGCAGGAGTTTCTTGACCGCGCCGCCGCCGCCCTGGGCGCGCCGGTCGAAGTCATCTCGGGCAAGGAGGAGGCCCGCCTGATTCATCTCGGCGTGCAGGCCCGCTGGCCGCACCCCGAGCAGCGCCTCCTCCTCCTCGATATCGGCGGCGGCAGCGCCGAGATCATTCTGAGCGAAAAAGGCCGCCTGGCCGAGTCATTCTCGAAGCCCCTGGGAGCGCTGCGTCTCACCGAAGTGTTCCTCGAGAATGACCCGCCGTCGCCGCGCGATCTGCGCCGGCTCGAGAGCTACATCGAAGAAAAAGCCGCCTCCGCGCTCGGCCGCATCGGCCGCCGGCCTTTTGACCGCGCCATCGGCACTTCCTCGACTGCCGCGGCCGTGGCTTGCGCCGTGCACCGGCTGCCGCGCTCCCGCCGCGACCAGGCCGACCGCCTCTCCGTGAAGACCTCCCAGGCCCGCAAGTTTTACGAGCAGGTGCAGGCCAAGGACCTCGCCGCCCGCCGCAAGATTCCGGGCATCGGCCCCCGCCGCGCCCAGATCATCATCGCCGGGGCCGCCGTGCTCGCGCGCATCATGCAGGATTTCCAGTTGTCTTCTCTCTATTACTCCGCCGCCGGCGTTCGCGATGGCATCATCGCCGACCTGGCCGCGCGGGGGGTGGGCCGCGAACTCTCGCGCCTCAGCCGCGACCAGCGCCGCACGGTCGAGGAAATGACCCGCCGCTACGGCGTCTCCATGGACCACGCCCGCAAGGTCGCCGAGCTGGCCGCCGACCTGTTTGAATCCCTCGCGCCGCTGCACGGCCTGCCGCCCGCCTTCGGCCGGCTCCTCGAGGCGGCTGCCTATTTGCACGACGTCGGCCACTACGTCAGCGACACCGGCCACCATAAGCATTCTTACTACTTGGTGGCCAACTCCGACCTGGCCGGCTTTACCAACCGCGAGCGCCTGTTCATCGCCAATCTGTGCCGCTATCACCGCAAGGCGGCGCCCCGTCCCGGCCAGGAAAGCTTCCAGTCCCTCGAGGCGGCCGACCGCCGCGCGGTGATTCTGCTGATGCCGCTGCTGCGCCTGGCCGACAATCTGGACCGCAGCCACGAGCAGCGCGTGGAGCGCGTCCATTGCCGGATCCGCGAGGGCGACGTCGCCCTGCACCTGGCCGCGCGCGGCGACACCGATCTCGAGCAGTGGGCAGCCCAACAGGTGGAAGAGGTGTTTCGGGACGCCTATCAGCGGCCGGTCAAGGTGCTGCGGGCGTGACTAGCAGGAAGGCAAAAAAAAAATGGTTCCAAGTGACCCAACTTACAGCCCGTTCTCCTCCGGCGCGCCCGGGTGGAACTTGGCAGCTACTTCCGCCGTCCGGCTGTCTCTGGCGCTCCCCCCGCGCGATCTTTCGACAACGCGAAGATCAATGCTCCAGAGCCCGGTCGCTAGCTAAAAGTAACTGAAACCCTCGCCTCAAACCGGCCTTTCGCTCGCCTGTCGCGGCTGGCTCGTTACGCCCTCCTCAACAGGGTCACCGTTCCTGGCCTAGCCCTCCGGCGAACCGTTGAACTTCTTCCGCCGCCCGCTCTGCCTTCAGCTCCCTCGCCCGCCGCCAGCCGTTTTTTTCTCTTCTGGCGCCGGTCCGAGATCATCGCCTCGGGCCCCGTTGCTGCGTCTTCCGTCCCACGGCTTCCCGTGTCGCGTCCCCTTCGGCTCCCCGCCCTGGGCTTTTACCCCCCTTGCGGATCACCGCTTCCGGAAACTCAACCCGGTCAAGGTCTGCCTCCTGGCTCGGCCCGATTTCCCTTCGCTCCCCGCCGGACCATCTTTCGATTTGCCCGTCGGATCAACGTTCCAGGTTCGCTACCGTTCCTGAGGCTTGCTGCTCGTCAGACCTCTTGGAACCAGGATCAGCATACGCCGCTGCCTGTCTTGTGTCAAACCTTTTCTTGCGGGAATCTCGCCTTTATGCACAACTATATCATATTTGTTTTCAACAAGTTAAGAGATTTCGCCCGTTGAATTGCTGTGAATAAAACGTGGCTTCTCCGATTTGTTTGCGCCCTTCGAGCGTGTTTTTTTAGAGGCCACTTCCCGGTAAATTTCAAGCACCCGCTGGGCCGCGCGGTCCCAACTGAAGCGCGCCGCCTGCTCCCGCCCGCGAGCGATCAGCGCCTCGCGCAGATCGTCATCGACGAGCGCCTGCTTGATGCCGCGGGCAATGTCGAAAACATTCTCGGGGTTCACCAGCACGGCCGCCTCTCCCACCACTTCCGGTAGTGATGATACATTCGAGGTCACCACCGGCGTGCCCTGCGCCATCGCTTCGAGCGGCGGCAGCCCGAAGCCTTCGTACAGCGACGGAAACACAAACGCCGCCGCGCTCGAATAAAAAATCCGCAGCGTCTCGACCGGCACGAAGCCCAGAAACCGCACGCGGTGCTGCACGCGGCTGCGGATCACCGAGCGCCGCAGGTCGGGATGGGAGGCCAGCTCGTCGCCGATGATGATGAGCCGCAGCTCGCGGAAGCGCGGGTGCTGCTCGAGCTCCGACTGCACCACCGCAAACGCCTCCACCAGCCGCGGCAGGTTCTTCTGCGGCTGGATATTGCCCACGTAGAGCAGAAACGGATAATCCACCTGGTAGCGCTCGAGGGTGCGCCGCCGGTCGGCCTCCGCGTCGCGCCGGGTGAACTGCTCGTCGATGGCGTTATGTACTACCTCGATGTGTCCGGCGGGCACGCCCAGCAGCGCCACCAGGTCGTGCTTGGTGGCCTCCGAAACCGCGATGATGCGGTCCGCGCGCCGCAGGCCGTGCCGCAGCACGTGCGAAAACGCTTCCGCCCGGAACCGCGACCCGAAAGCTTCTTGAAACAGGATCTGGTCCAGGTCGTGCACCGTCGTCACGTAAGGGCACGGCAGGAAGTATGGCGCCGTGCGGTGCGGCACGTGAAACACATCGAGCGAGAGCGGCCGCAGCGCAAATTGAAACCGCACGTGATTGTCGAGGCCGCCGTAGCTTTTTTCCGAAGTGAGGAAGCGGAAGTTTTCCGGGAGGTCCCGAAAGAACGACTGGTGCCGCCGCCCTCCGACCAGCACAAACTCCTCGCCGGCGGCGCACCGCGCCAAAGCACGCAGCAGGCTCTTGCTGTAGGTGCCGACGCCAAACGCGTCGGAGCGGCGAATGTCAAACCCGATCAGCATCCCGACTTCACCGGGCCTCCGGCAGCTTCCACAGCTTCACGGCGCCGGTATTACCGGAGGCGCCGGCCGCCAGCCAGTCTCGCTGCGGGCTGAACGCGGCGGCCCCTGACGCATCAATTTTTTCCACCAGCGTTCGCGCTTCCCGCCCCGAGGCCACCTCGAACAGCTTAACCGCCCCGGCCGCGTTCCACTCGCCCAGCGCCGCCAGCACGAACCGGCCGTCGCGGCTGAAGGCCACCGTGGAAACCCAATCTCCAGCCTCCGCTGCAAACAATCGCGCACCGTTCGAGAGATCCCACGCCGCCACCGAAGCCCGCTGCCCGCCCGACGGCGCGATGCGCCCGCCGCCGCCCGCCGATGGCTGAAACCGGAGCGGCGCGCGGCTGCCGGCGGCCAGCCACAACCCGCTGGGGCTGAATGCCAGGCTGGACACGTTGCCTGAAATGGAAAACGTCAGCAGCGTCCGGCCCGAATCGACGGCGTAGATCTTGATCGCGCCCGGCCCCGCGCTTGCCGCGATCAGCCTGCCGTCCGGGCTCCACGCCAGAGCGCCGCTGTCGTATAGATTAGGCTCGCCGAAGCTTCGCAGCTCCGCGCCCGTCGCCACGTCCCACACCGATACCACGCCGCCGCTACTCCCCGCCAGCCGTTTGCCATCGGGGCTGAAAGCCGGCGCCGTCGTGGCGGCAAAGCGTCCTTTCCATTCGCGAACCAGCGTGCGCGAAGCAACATCCCAAAGTTGCATCGTGCGCGATCCCGCCGCCAGATACCGGCCGTCCGGACTGAACGCCGCCCCGATGACCGGCTCGTGCGTGCTTGGCCCCAGCATCTCTTTGCCCGATCGCAGGTCCCACAAACGCAGCGCTCCCTCGCCCGCGCCTTGCGCCCCCGCCACGATCTGTCTCTCATCGGGGCTGAACGCCACGGCCGCGATCCCGCCCAACTGCGCCGTCAGGCTGTGGATGCGCCGCCCGCTCGCCGTGTCCCAGATCTGGATGCCGGACCCGATTCCGGAAGCCGCCAGCAGACTGCCGCCGGCGCTGAGCGCGAGCAGGCCGGTGGTCCCGTCGTAGCCGGGAATCGGCTCCAGAACGCGATCGCCTCGGGTTGTTTGGACGTGAAATGCGGATCGCGCGATGTCTCCGTAGGCCGCCCAGTCGGCTTGCGGGCTAAAAGCGACGGCGCCGATTTTCACCCCCAGCGGTTGCGCCGCGCTGCCGGCGCTCGTCCCGATCAGATTGGTCGCGCTCGAGGACTGTTCCTGCAGGGCCAGCCAGCGCCCGTCACCGCTGGCCGCTCGCAGGATGGCGGCCCGCGTGGCAAGCAGCGCGCCCGTTGCCGCGTCAAACGTGCGGATCGTTCCGCGGATCTCCATGTCGCCCTCGACTGAAGCCACCGAAACCGCGCCGTTGCCCGGGCCAAAGAAAACGCCGGTCAGCCCGAAGATCTCCGGAGCAATGGTCCGCCATTCCCGGCCCCGCGCCACATCCCACAGCCGCACGGAGCCACTGCCCTCGAGCGACGATCTTCCGCCGCTCAGCAGGCGGCCTCCATCGCTGCTGAAGGCGAGCGCCACCACCGGCTCCCGATGCCCCCGCAGCGCCTTCACCTGCTTGCCCGAGCTTGTTTCCCAAAGGGTGATCGAGCCATCCTCGGCGCCGGACGCCAGCAGCGACCCGTCGGGGCTGAACGCAATCGCCAGAACCGCTGCCGGATGTTTGAAACAATAAAGCTCGATCCCGTTTTGGGGATCCCAGAGCCGGACGGTCTGGTCCTGGCCGGCGGAGGCGAGCGGCGCGCCCTGCGGGCTGAAAAGCAGCGCCGTCACCGCGGCCGTATGTCCTGTCTGGAGAACAACGTCGGCGGGAACATCCTCGCCCGGCCCCAGCCGGCCGGCAGCCAGCGCCCCCCGCACCTGGCTGCGAGCAGTGGGAGGCCCGGCGGAAACCACGGCCAGCAAGAAAGCAATAATACCTAGCCAGCGGAGGCCGCGCGGGCCAGAGTTCAGGAGGGCTTTCACGGAGAGTCTCCCGCGCTAGCGAGCCACGCCGGAGGCTTGCATTTTCCAGGAATAAAGCGGAAACCGCTCGACCATCTCGAGCACCCGCCGCTTCACGCTCTCGATAACGCGCTCCTCGGCCGGGGCGCGTAGCACCTCGGCGATCAGTCCGCCGACCTGCCGCATCTCCGCCTCGCCCAGCCCGCGCGTGGTCACGGCCGGCGTGCCCAGCCTGATCCCGCTGGGGTTGAAAGGAGGGTTGGCGTCAAACGGAATGGCGTTCTTGTTGGCGGTGATGTGGGCGCGGTGCAGGGCCGTCTCGGCGTCTTTGCCGCGCACGCCTTTGCTGAACACATCCACCAGCATCAGGTGCGTATCGGTGCCCCCCGAGGTGACGTGGAAGCCCTCCTCCACGAGCGTCGCCGCGAGCGCCTTGGCGTTGGCCGCCACCTGCTTCTGGTAGGTCACGAACTCGGGCTGCATGGCCTCCTTCAGGCAAACCGCCTTGGCGGCGATGATGTGCACCAGCGGCCCGCCCTGCAGACCGGGGAAAACGCTCGAGTCGATGGCTTTGCCGTACTGCGCGCGCGCCAGGATCATGCCGGCCCGCGGGCCGCGCAGCGTCTTGTGGGTCGTAGTAGTAACAATATCGGCCCACTCGCACGGGTTGGGGTGGATGCCCGCCGCCACCAGGCCCGCGAAGTGCGCCATATCCACCAGCAGCAGCGCGTTCACCGAGTCGGCGATCTCGCGGATGCGCGCGAAGTCGATAAAGCGCGGATAGGCGCTGCCGCCGGCGATGATCATCTTCGGCTTGTGCTCCGCGGCCAGCCGCGCCATCTCGCCGTAGTCGATCGTCTCGGTTTCGCGCGCGACCCCGTAGGGAACGATCTTGTAAGTCTTGCCCGAGAAATTCAGGTGGTGGCCGTGCGTGAGGTGCCCGCCGTGGGCGAGGTTCATGCCCAGAATCGTATCGCCCGGCTGCAAAACGGCCGCGTAGGCCGCCATGTTGGCCGACGATCCCGAGTGCGGCTGCGCGTTCACATACTCGGCGTGGAACAGTTGCTTGGCCCGCTCGCGCGCCAGCTCCTCCACCTGGTCGGCGTATTCGCACCCTCCGTAGTAACGCTTGCCCGGGTAGCCCTCGGCGTATTTGTTGGTGAACACCGACCCGGCCGCCTCCAGCACCGCCTGCGAGACAAAGTTCTCGCTGGCGATCATCTCCAGGTGGGTGTGCTGGCGGATCGTCTCGTTCTGAATCGCTTCGTAAACCTCAGGATCGGCCTCTTCGAGAGGCCGCGCCATGGGAGGGAGTTGCGGCATGGAAAGCTCTCCTAAGCCGCGATTTTACCATGCTACAATGAGCTTTTCCCACGCACATCTTATGCGCTGGAGCCAACTGTTCATACCTACTTTGCGGGAAAACCCCGCCGAGGCGGAGGTCGTCAGCCACCAGCTTCTGCTGCGCGCCGGCTACATCCGCCCGCTCGCCGCCGGGCTCTACAGCTATCTCTTCCTCGCCCAGCGTTCGTTCCGCAAGATCGCGCAAATCATCCGCGAGGAAATGGACGCCATCGGCGCGCAGGAATTTTATCTGCCCGAGCTGCACCCCGCCGAGCTGTGGCAGGAAAGCGGCCGCTGGGACGTGATGGGCGACACGCTGTTCCGCTTGAAAGACCGCTGGGGCCGCCCCATGTGCCTGGGCATGACCGAAGAAGAGGTTATGACCTCCATCGCCCGCTCCGAGCTGCGCAGCTACAAGCAGCT
>DASQHK010000011.1:0-16370 GCA_035632135.1 Bryobacterales bacterium | reverse complement strand
TTGGCTTTGAAAGTCGCGCCTGCGCAGAAGAGCGCTCGGAAGCGGACTGCCTCAGGGCCCGGAAAGCGCAGAGGCATGACCGAGGACGAAGCGGACGCCATGGTAGCTCGCCGCCGGCTGAAGGAACCCATGATTTCGCTTCAAGAATACTTGCGCGTACGGGGCCATCAGAGGCCGCGGTAGGCGCCCTGGCGTGCACGAGCGTGCACAATGGTTCACGTGCCGCTGCTTCCTGCATTGCAGTCCCAGTCTCCTCGGCCAACCTGATGTTTGTCAAGAAGTTTTCTTTGTAAATCGTTGATATTGACTAGCTTAGTTCAACAGAAAAGGAATTTTCCGGGAAAATCAGAGGGGTCAGCCGCGTACTTGGCGGGCGCTACCAGTCCAGGCGGGCCCCGGCCGAAACCATAGGGCGTACTTCCAGGCAGCCCTTGCCCGTGGGCAGCAATTTGCCGGGGTTGAGGCGGCTGTCGGGGTTGAAGACGCCCTTCAGGCGGGCGAGCATCTCCAGGGTTTCGGGGGTAAACAGCAAGGGCATCATCTCGTTTTTCTCCATGCCTACGCCGTGCTCGCCCGTGATGGAGCCGCCCACCGAGATGCAGTACTCGAGAATCTCGGCGCCGGCCCGCTTGGTGCGGTCAAGCTCCTCGGGGCGGTGGTGGTTGAACAGGATGATGGGGTGCATGTTGCCGTCGCCGGCGTGGAAGATATTGCTAATCGTCAGGCCGTACTTGTCGGAGACGCGATAGATGAAACGCAGCGTGTCGGCGATGCGGGTGCGCGGCACCACGCCGTCCTGCACGTAGTAGCTGGGGCTGACGCGGCCGACCGCGCCGAAGGCGTTCTTGCGGCCCTTCCACAGCAGGTCGCGCTCCTCGGCGGTGCGCGCGACGCGGACCTCCCTGGCGTGGTTAAGCCGGCAGATTTCCTCGATCTCGATCACCTGCTCTTCCACGCCTTCGCGCAGACCTTCGAGTTCGATCAGCAGCACGGCGCCGGCGTCCATCGGATAGCCGGCGTGGGTCGCTTCCTCGACCATGCGCAGCATCACGCCGTCGAGCATCTCGACAGCGACTGGCGTGATCTGGCGGGCGGTGATATCGGCGACGGTGGAGGCGGCGTTCTCGGGCTCGTCATAAATGGCGAGCAGCGTTTTCACCAGCTCGGGCTTGCGCATCAGCCGCACCACGACCTTGGTTACCAGCACCATCGTCCCTTCCGAGCCGGTAAGCAGGCCGGTGAGGTCAAGGCCGCCGCGATCGAGTTCCTTGCCGCCGGTCTGGATCACCGTGCCATCCGGGAGCACGGCTTCGAGGCCGAGAACGTGGTTGGTGGTGACGCCGTAGGCGAGCGTGTGCGGGCCGCCGGCGTTCTCGCTGACGTTGCCGCCGATGGTGCAGGCGCGCTGGCTGGAAGGGTCTGGCGCGTAGAAATAGCCCTGGCCCTGCACGGCGAGAGTGATGTCGAGATTCACCACGCCGGGCTCGACCACGGCGCGCTCGTTGGCGAGGTCGATTTCGAGGATGCGGTTCATGCGGGCGAAGCCGATCATGACGCCGCCCTCGCGGGCGATGGCGCCGCCGCTCAGGCCGGTCCCGGCGCCGCGGCCGACCAGCGGCAGATTGTATTCCTTCGCCAGTTTGGCGATGGCCACCACCTGCCGGGTATTGCTCGGGAATACGACGCAATCGGGCTGCGACTTATCAACGCTGCCGTCGTACTCGTAGAGCATCCGGTCGTAGGGCGAGTCGAGCACAGCCCGCTCGCCGACGATTTTGCGCAGCTTCCCGACGACTTCGGCAGGAACCATGGATGATCCCACTCCGATGATATACTGAAAGGCCCATCCATGGAGAAGATCGTCGTACTGGACGCCGGCGGGCAGTATTGCCACCTGATCGCCCGCAAGGTTCGCGAGTTGGGGGTGTACGCCGAGATCCGGCCTCTCGCAACGCGCGCGTCGCGACTCAAAGGCTACCGGGGCGCGATCATTTCAGGCAGTCCGGCGAGCGTGCTCGAGAAGGACAGCCCGCGGCCCGACCCGGCCCTGTTCCGGCTGAAGATTCCGATTCTAGGCATCTGTTACGGCCAGCAGCTCATGGCGCAGTACCTGCAGGGAGAGGTCAAGCCGGGCGCGGGGCCTGGCGGGAACGGCGCCGCGGTTAGCGGCGCTGCGGAGGGAGAGATTTCGGTCCCCCTTGTGCGCGAGTTCGGCGAGGCCGAGATGCAGGTGAAGTCGAAGCACTCGCTCTTCGCCGGGCTGAAGGACCGCGAGCGGATCTGGATGAGCCACGGCGACTCTGTATCGCGGCTGCCGCGCGGCTTCCGCGTCATCGGCAGCACGCGCGATTGCGAGATCGCCGCCATGGCGGACGAGAAACGGCGGCTGTTCGGCATCCAGTTTCATCCCGAAGTCACGCACACCACGCACGGCCAGCAGGTTCTGACCAACTTCCTGCTTCGCATCTGCGGCTGCCAGGGGAACTGGCATCCGAGCGACCACGTGCGGGAAGTGAAGGCCGCCATCCGCCGGCAGGCAGGGCAGCGGCGCGTTCTGTTTTTTCTGAGCGGCGGCGTGGATTCGACGGTGGCCTACACGCTGGCGGTGCGGGCGCTGGGGCCCGAGCGCGTCCATGCCATTTTCGTGGACACCGGCTTCATGCGCCTGGGGGAGACCGAGGAGATTGCAACCGCGTTCGAGCAACTGCACCTGGGGCGGCTGGAAGTGATCGATGCGGGCCAGCGTTTTTTTCAGGCGCTGCGCGGCGTGATCGACCCGGAAGAGAAGCGCCGAATCATCGGGCGGCTCTTCGTGGAGATTCAGGACGGCGTTGTGGCCAAGCGCCGCTACCGCAGGGGAGACTGGATGCTGGGGCAGGGAACGATCTATCCGGACACGATCGAGTCAGGCGGCACGAAGAATGCGGCGCGCATAAAGACGCACCACAACCGCGTCGACCGCATCCAGCAGATGATCGCCGAGAAGCGCGTGCTCGAGCCGCTGGCGAAATTCTATAAGGACGAAGTGCGGCGGCTGGGACACGCCGTGGGGCTGCCGGACAGCGTGATCCGGCGGCATCCGTTTCCGGGGCCGGGGCTGGCGATCCGCTGCCTGTGCTCCGAGCGCCAGTTGCGGGTGGAGCCCGATGCGGGGATTACGGCTTTGGTGGAGGAAGCCGGCTACCAGGCGTTTCTGCTGCCGCTGCACAGCGTGGGCGTGCAGGGAGACAGCCGGACCTACGGAAAGCTGACCGTGCTGCACGGGTGCGGCGTGCACCACGACGTGCTGGCGCAGCTCACCACGCGCATCACCAACCGCTTTCCCCGCACCAATCGCGTGGCCGTGGCCGTGCGGCCGCCGCGGCTCGATCCCGAGGAGTGGCGCATCAAGCGCGCCGCGCTGACGCCGCAGAGGATCCGCTTGCTGCAAAAGGCCGACCACATCGTGACCCGCTTCCTCCACGAACATTTTCTCTACGATTTGATCTGGCAGTGCCCGGTGGTGCTGCTGCCGTTTTCGCGCGACGGCGGCGAGACCGTGGCCCTGCGCCCCATCTCGTCGGTGGACGGCATGACGGCCGAGGTGGTGCACATTCCGGTGCTGCAGCTTCACGAGCTGGCGGCCGAGCTGGCCGAGCTGGACGGCGTCGACGCCGTGCTGTTCGACATTTCCAACAAGCCGCCCTCGACGATCGAGTGGGAGTAGGATTCGTTTTTCAGGAGGCGATTCATGGCTCAAGCTACTTATGACGATGCGAACCTGATTCTGCGACTCTACGATCTGCGCCGGGAGGAGAAGATGCGCCAGGCGCGCGAGTGGTTTGGAAAGTCGTTTCACGCCCGGACGGGGGAAGAGGTCGCTGCACTGTGCCCGCCGGGTTCGGAGGCCAATGCCTATTACCGCATGGTGGTCAGCTATTGGGACATGGCCGCCTCGTTCGTCACCTCGGGCGTGCTGAACGAGGATCTCTTCTACGAGAGCGGCAGGGAGCTGCTTTTCGTCTGGGAGCGCGTGCGCGAGCTGGTGCCGGGCATGCGCGAGATTTACAAGGCCCCCAGCTTTGCAAAGAACCTGGAGACGGTCGCCCACTCCTTCATCGAGCGGATGAACCGCGAATCGCCGGGCTCCTATGAAGTGTTCTCGAAGATGGTTCGTGGCTAGCGCGCTCAGCGGCCTGCCAGAGCGTCTTTGCCGTCAAACTGATCGCTATCCCTCGTCCAGCCCGTGGTTCCGTCCTTTGTCCTGATTGCAACCCACCATTCCGAGCGCCCCGGTTTCAACAATTCGGCGGTGCAGTGGCGGCTGCATCCCGATCCGCGAGTGCCGCTGCCGTCGAATTCCGCGACCCAGTAGCCGTTGAACCACGCGCTGCAGTAGCCTTCGCCGATGTACATATAGGCGAAGACGATGTCGCCGGGTTTCAAGCCGTACTGTGGCATGGGCGCGGTGACCCGGATTTCACTGGGCTCAAAGGTGATGTGAACGCCGGTCAAGGCAGTGACGGACTCACCCTTGTTCAAAGTGCGCAGCGGCTTTCTTTGCGGCTTCCACGTGGAGTAGATTCGAACCGGCTCGCGCACCGTCCAGGCGCCGAATTGACAACCCTCAAACGGGCAAGCGTTCTGGTCGATCTTGGGCAAGGTTGGTTTCGGGGCCTTTTGCGGCGTGAGAGCAGGGTTGAGCTGAGCGGCAAGAAGCGCTACGGAGACGAAGATCGAGAGCATGAAAGGCGCTTACCCTCCCGGTGGTAGAAGAAAGAAGATTACGCTGGCGTCGATGCCCCTGATCATCCTGACGATATTCTAACGCGCTGCGGGTGGCCACGGCCGCGTGCGTCAGAAAACCTGTGCGGGATCGAGCTTCAGGCCGTTGAACAGGCGCGTCGCGACGTGTTCGCCGCGGCCGGCAATACCTAATGGTACATACTTGCCGCCTTCGAGAGCGAAGGTGCGGATGTGCTCTTCGCGAGAATCGACCAGCCAGTATTCCTCGACCCCGTAGCGCGCGTAGTCGCGGAACTTGACTACCGTGTCGTGCGTGCGGTTGGACTCGGAGATGACCTCGATGACGAGGTCGGGAGGGCCTTGGACGACTGGATCCTCCAGCAGGCGGAGCCTCGCCTTGGAGATGAAGCACAGATCGGGCTCGTAGTGAACGTGCTCGGCCAGAATGACATGCAGGGGAATCGCAAGAAACTTGCCCAGGTCTCGCTGCTCGACGAACGGGCTGATCAGCCTGCCGAGGCGGAGGCAGATCATTTGGTGCTGCGTGGATGGTAAAGGTGACATCACCAGCTCTCCGTCGACAATCTCGGTGCGCCCGTGATATTCGGGCCAGTCCTTGATGTCGTCCCAGGTCAGCTTCTTAGCGGTGACGCTCATCCTTGCCTCTGCTGAGATTCTAGCAGGAACTCTTCGAGGCGCTCCAGGGCGGGCTCGAGCACCGTCCGGTCGGCGGCGTAGCAGATGCGGATCGAGCCTTCACCGCCCGCGCCAAAGGCGACGCCCGGTGCCAGGCCAACCTTTTTCTCCACCAGCAAACGGCGGCAGAAACCGAACGAATCGCGGAGGTCTTGGATGCGAGGGAACAGGTAGAAGGCGCCGTCGGGGCAGGGGACCGTGACGCCGGGCATTTGGGAAAGAGCGGCGAGCGCGAGGTCGCGGTTGGCGCGCAGGCGGGCCACCATCTCAGCAATACCGGGCTCGCCGTCGCGCAGGGCGATCTCGCCGGCCTTCTGCGCCATGGCGGGCGCATGCGACACGATGAATTCGTTCAGCTCGGTTGCCTTGCGCGCGAGGTCGCGCCGCGCCACCAGCCAGCCCAGGCGCCAGCCGGTCATGCAGTAGCTTTTGGAAAACGATTGCGGCACGATCACCGCATCATCGCGCGTGCACTTGCGCAGGATCGAGGGCGCAACCGGGCCGTGGTAGTAGAGGCGCTCGTATACCTCGTCGGCCATCAGCCACAGGCCGCGGCGGCGGCACAGGTCGAGCAGAAGGTCCTGATCCTGCCCGGTGGCCACCCAGCCGAGAGGATTCGAGGGCGAGGTGTAGACAAGCAGGCGCGTGCGCGGGCCGATGGCGCGCTCGACGGCGTCGAAATCGATGCGGTAGCGATCGCCCGCGAGACAGAGCGGAATCTCGCGGGGCGTGGCCGAGCACATGGTGACGATGGAGGCGGCGTTCGGCCAGGCGGGCGTGAGGATGATGGCTTCATCGCCGGGGTCGAGCACGCAGCGGATGGCGACGTTCAGCGCCTGCACGCCGGAAGCGGTGATCACGATCTCCGCCATCCCGTCGATCTCGACGCCGTGCAGCTCACGGTATTTGTTGGCGATGGCGCGGCGGAGGCTCGGATAGCCGGCGTTTTCGGTGTAGAACGTGTGGCCCTCGCGCAGAGCGGCGGCGGCGGCGTCCTTGATGAACTGCGGCGTGGGAAGGTTCGACTCGCCGAAGTAGAGCTTCAGCACGCCGTCCATGGTCATGGCGATTTCAGCCAGCTCGCGGATGCGCGAGTAAGGCACGCGCAGGGCGGAGGAGGCAAGCGGGATCGCGGGCATCGTTTCTCATCATAGCGCTACAATGGCGTCGCTATGCTGACTCGACGGGAGGCAATCAAACAACTGGCATTATTGGCGGCCGGCTCGCCGCTGCTCGCGCAGCGGCGCGAGACGACTTTTCCGCACACCTATAGCAAAGAGGTAATGGGGCCGGTCAATCTGCATGAATTTGAAGCTCTCGCCAGGCAGAAACTCAACAAACTGGCGTACGACTTCATCGCCGGGGGCGAGCAGGACGAGCTGTCGCTGCGCGCCAACCGCGAAGCGATCGAGCACGTCTGGCTGCGGCCGCGAATGATGGTGGACGTGAGCACGATCGATCCGTCCGTGGAGCTGCTGGGGAAAAAGCTCGATTACCCGATCCTGCTCGCGCCGACGGGCGGCAAGAACCTTGTCATTCCGGAGGGTGACCGGACCGCCGCGATGGGCGCGGCGGCCACGAAAACGTTGTACGTGGTGGGCGCGGCCGGCGGCTGGATGGAGAAGCTGAGCGATCAGGGAAAAGCGCCGCTGTGGTGGTCGAATACCATCGGGCACTCGACCAAAGGGGCGGCGCAAGGCTACGCGCGGCGCACGGAGGACTCGGGCGCCGCGGGCATCTGCGTGACGGTGGATAATCCTTACCAGTCGAACCGCGACCGCAACAACCGCAACCGCTTCGACTATGGCTACATGCAAACCGGTGTGCCGGCGGATCGCGCCGGCTACAAGCCGGTTGCGCCGGCGGTGGCAGCGATGCTCCAGCCGCACACGCCCAACATGACCTGGAGCTACATCGACTGGCTGCATGGCGCGTCGAATCTCCCAGTAATACTCAAGGGCATTCTCACCGCCGAGGACGCGCGGCTGGCGGTTCAGCGCGGCGCGCAGGCCATCGTCGTGTCGAACCACGGCGCGCGGCAACTGGACGGCGTCGTCCCCACCATCGTGGCGCTGCCGGAAGTGGTGGCGGCGGTGGAGGGAAAAATCCCGGTGCTGATGGATGGCGGCATCCGGCGCGGCAGCGACATTTTGAAAGCCCTGGCGCTGGGGGCGAAGGCCATCCTGATCGGGCGGCCGTACCTGTGGGGACTGGCGGCCTTCGGGCAAGTGGGCGTGCAGCGCGTGGTGGAGCTGCTGCAGGCGGAGCTGACCGTGGAGATGGGGGAGGCCGGCAAGCCGAACCTGGCCTCCATTGACCGCAGCTTGGTGTGGGGCAAAGGGCCGCAGGTATGGTGATGCTTCTGTTGCTCGCCGCGATGGCGGCGCCGCTCTCAGCCCAAAAGCAGCACGAGATGTGCGGGGCGTGCCACACCGAGCGGGTGAAGGACTTCCTCACCCACCCGCATTTCCAAAAGGGGATCGAATGCGACGCCTGCCACGGCGAGAGCAAGGCGCACCGCACCTCGCTCGGTCACACCGAGCCGGACAAAGTCGCTGCGCCGGCGGAAATTCCGGCGCTATGCGGCGGTTGCCACCCGGGCAAAGAGAAGACCACCATTCAGGCGCAATACCTGGCGAGCAAGCATGGCAGGCTGGTCGTCGAAAACTCCAAGGTCCGCGCGCCGCACTGCGGAACCTGCCACGGCGTGCATGACGTCAGGACGGGAAAGGCAATGGAGCGGCAATGCCGGCGGTGCCACGACCGGCTTCCGGCCGCGTGCTCGGCGGCGCCGGCGCGGCAGGCTGCCTTGGTTTGCGCGGCGTGCCACAACCCGCACAGTCTGACCCTGCTGGCGAAAGCGGGGATTGCGAAGCGATAGGAAAGCGAGGCGCGCCGATTGCTAAGGCCGGCGCGCCCGCGGTGATTTCTACCAGGTCACCTGCAACGTCAGGTTCATCAACGCCTCGCCGCCCACCGAAGCCGTGCGCTGGTCGGCGCTCAGCTTGCCGAAGGTCTTCGGGTTCTGGAAGTCCACGGTGGTGGTCGGCGGGTTGAAATTGTAATTGTGGAACGGGTTCTGGAAGTCCCAGCGAAGCTGCACGTTCCACCGCTCGCGGAACTTGAAGTTCTTTTGCGCGGAGACCTGCGACCACAGCAAACGCGTCCCCGTCACGATGTTCCGCCCGGAGTTGCCCGGCGTAAAGGCGGCCGGGTAGGCGAAGTCGTTGATGTTAATGATGGGGTTGATGTTGGCCAGGTTGAAGCGGTCGCCGCCCATGTCGCCCCAGTTGCTCACGATGCTGGGATGCGCGGCAACCACGTCCGGACGCCGCTGGCTGACGAAGGTTGGGTAGTAGTTGTAGGGGCTGTTGGCGAAAGAGAACGACATCGGGTTGCCGCTCTCGACGGTCTGGATCCACGCGATCTGATAACCGCCGAAAATGTAGTTCCAAACCCCGCCGCGGTTCATGAAATGCTTGCCCCTCCCGACGGGCAGCTCGTAGGTCGCCATACCGATAAAGCGATGGTTGCGATCGTAGCCGGCGCGCGCCTTCTCGAGACCACGGTTCTGGAGCGGCGCGACTCCCACCGAGCCGCCGTTGTCGGAGTCCTGCTCGTCAATGGCCTTCGAGAAGGTGTAGAACGTGTTCAGCACGAGACCGCGCGAGTAACGCTTCTGGAGTTGGACGGTGCCGGAGTGGTAGGTCGAGTGGCCGAAGTTGGACCGGGCCAGGATGTCGCCGAACTGCGGGTAGGGCCGGTAATTCTGGGGAGCGGCGAAGGCGGCGGCCCGCAGAGCGGGGTCGTTCGCGCCAAAGTTCTCCGGAAACGTGTTGAGCTGCCACTGCTCGATCAGCCCCACGCCGCCTGATCCCTGGTAGGTGGCGCTCAACAGGTAGCTGGGATTGATCTCGTACTCGATGCTGGCGTTCCAGTTCATCACGTACGGATTGTGCATGTTGGGGTCCCAGAAGTTCGTGCTGCGGCCGCTGAAGTTGGTGCCGATAAACGGCGCGGTGCCCCCCGACGTGATGTTGAACCGGACCGGGGGCGGCCCCTGGCTGATCTGGTAAATGGGCCGCGGGTCGCCCGGCGCCTGCTGCTGCACAGCGGTGGCTACGTATTCGCTGAACTGATCGCGATACGCGGGAAACTTGATGTCGATGGTGTTGACGGCAAACCCTCCGCGAAACACCCATTTCTGCAAGGGGTGCCAGGCCATGCCGACGCGCGGTTCGAAGTTGTTGTTGTCGCGTCCGCTCAGGTTGCCCGTGGGATGAGCGATGGCGCCGACTTTGCCAGTCAGCGGATCGATCGCCGTTGGGCTGAAGTTGCTCTCCCCGTTGTACTTCGTGTGGAACGGGCTTTCATTCGAGTAGCGGACGCCAAGATTCAGGGTCAGGGTGGGGGAAAACTTCCAGTCGTCCTGGAAATAGAAACTGTTGATACTGTCGCGCGGCAGCCAGGAAGTTAGCTCGCCGTCGAAGGTCGCCTGGCGGACTGAGCCGAACAGGAAGCCGGCAAAAGTGTTGCCGGTGCGGGGCACGGGCTGGCCGTTGGGCTGGAGGCCGGCGGTCATCTGGTCGAACGCGAACTGGCCGCTGGGCACGTCCGTCGCGGTCGAGTTGGTGCGGAAGTGGAGCAGCTCATAGCCCATTTTGAAGGCGTGGGCGCCCCAAATCTTGGTGAGATCGTCGCGGAACGACAGCGTCTCAGCGATGTTGCGGCTGGGCCCGGTGATGAACATGCCGTAAAGAGACTCCACCGACGTCTGGTCCGTGGACGTGCCGAACGACGGCAGCAGGGCTGCGCTGATATTTGGAATACCTAAGATCTGCCCGTAGTTCTTGTTGTACGACGGCACGAACTTGTCGCTGCGGGCGCGGAAATAGCCCACGCGCGCGTCGTTGATGAGCGTGGGCCCAAAGATCTTAGTCGCGCCGACCGAATAGTTCTGCTGGGTGAAGGGCGTCAGATAGCTGTTGGTATCGAAGTCGGCGAGGGTGATGTCGGTGGGCCGGCCGAGACCGCTCTGGTGGTTGTAAGTGTAACTGCCGTAGATCTTGAAATTCGGGCTGAACTGCTGGTCGATGCGGCCGGAGTAATCCTCGAAGAAGGTTCGGGATTTTTCGTTGTACAGGTAGTTGCTGATCGGCCCGGTGGCGAGCAGCGAGCCCGGCACGTTGGGCGAGGCCCACGGATTGATCTGGAGCATCTTGCGCGCCACCGGATCGATTCGGGATGCCGGGATGAGATTGTTCGGGACAGGGTCGCGGACCCAGGTTCCATCGGGCATCTGGCGCGTGGTAGTCGGGTCATAGATCGGGTTGCCGAGGCCGCCGAAGTTGAAATCGCCGTTCTTCATCGCCGCGGTCGGCACCTGCGTAAAGACCTGGGCCGCCTTCTTCTCGATCAGCTTCTGATAGCCGAAGAAGAAGAACGTCTTGTTGCGGCCGTCGTAGAGCTTGGGGATCACGACCGGTCCGCCCACATTCGCGTCGGGCATCATGAACCAGCCCGGCACGCCGTTGGGGGAGCCAGGCTGCGGGTCGGAGGTGCGGAATTTGTCGAAGAAGAGGCGGTGCTGCATGCGGCGGACTCGGCCGAAATCGGAAGCCAGGCCGTGGATCTCGTTGCTGCCGCTCTTCTTCACCACGTTGATCACGCCGCCGGCGGAGTGGCCGTATTCGGCCGGCAGAGTCGTGGTGAGAACCTTTACTTCCTCGACCGAGTTCTGGACCGGCTTGATGTCGCCCGTTGATCCGGCCTGCGAGTTATTGCCAAGCACGCCGTCCTCAAACATCCCGATGGCGGTGGCGCGCTGGCCGGCCACGTGATAGGAGCCCAGATCGCCGCCGTAGCCGTAGCCGCCCATGGTCATGCCCGGCACCAGGTTCAGCGTGAGGTTCACGTAGCGCTGGTAGAGCGGCAGGTTGTAGAGCACCTTGCCCTCCGCCACCGTGCCCGTCGCCGAGGTCTCGGTTTCGAGCAACTGCGTCTGGCCGGTGACCTCCACCTGCTCCGCCACCGTGCCGATCTGCAGGGTCACGTCAACCGGCAGCGTGTCGCCCACGCGCAGCTCGATGTTTCCTCGCACCACGCGCTTGAAGCCCTGTGCGTCAAACGTGGCCTGGTAGGGGCCGGGTTGCAGCGACTGGACGCGGTAGAGGCCCTCCGAGTTGGTGGCGGCCGTGAACTTGAAATTGGTGTTGGTGTTGACGATGGTGACCGAAACACTCGGCACCACGGCGCCCGTGGGGTCGGTAACGCGGCCGCTGATGGTAGCGGTTCCGATTTGACCCCAGCAGAGAGAGAGGCAGAAAAGAAGAGTCAGCAACAGACTCGTAATACGTACCCCCAAGCGCATAAACCCTCCATTACCCTTAACCCTATTGGCTTAAGAAACAGTGACCGCATTATAGTACACGTCTGCCGGCGGCGGGAAGAAAATTTTCGCGGAAATTAACAACGCCGCGCCCGCCCCGCCGCCCCGCCGCGGCCTAGTATACTTGGCGTGACCTTGGAGGAAACATGTCCGATCAGCCTGCCTCACGACGGGATTTTATGAAGCAATCGGCCGCGCTGGCCGCCGCTGCCCCAGTTGCCGCTGCCGCCGCTCCGGCCGCAGCCCAGAACCTGCCGCCCTGGCCGGCCTCGCAGCCCGGCCGCAAGAAAGTGCTGTGGGCGGAAACGCCCCGCTGGGAGTTTCCCGCTCTGCTCGAGAACAAGCCGGTGGTAATCGTGCCCATCGGCTCCATCGAGCAGCACGGGCCGCACCTGCCGGTGGATAACGACATCAGCATCCCCTATCACATCGCCGTCCGGACGGCGGAGCTGATCCGCGAGTTTCCGGTGCTGGTGGCGCCGCCGGTATGGACCGGCTTCACTCACTACAACATGGGCTACTACGGCACCATCACCGTGCGCCTGGAGACATTTATCGCGCTGCTCTCCGACGTTTGCCGCAGCATTTACGCCAACGGCTTCGAGCGCATCGTGCTGATGAACGGCCACGGCGGCAACGTCGCGCCCGTCCACGCGGTAGCGGACAAGCTGGCGCAGGAAAACATCATCACTCTCAGCTTCCCCTACTGGGCGATGTGCGAGGAGGAGATGAAGACCTGGTCCACCAAGGACGGCCGTGGGCCGGGACACGCCGGCGAGTGGGAGACGTCGTTCCAGATGTACCTGCGGCCGCACCTGGTGGCGATGGACCATCGCGTGGCGGGCAAGGAGCGCTGGCCGTTCAGCGATGCGGTGATGAAGTACGCCCACGTGCCGGAGCGGCGCCGCGAGAGCCCGGTGGGATCGATGGGTGATCCGTATGCGGCCTCGGCCGAGAAAGGCGAGCGCATCTTCAACCTCTGCGTCGAGCGCCTGACGGCGATGGTGCGCGACTATCACGAGAAGCCGCTGCTGCGGTACATGGATTTCGGCAGCGACACCAAGGTGCTTCCCACGCTGTTCTAGCCGCAGAGCCGAGCCCCGGAAGACGATCGGACTCCCGTTTCCTGCCGCTCCCGTAGTCCGCGTCCCTTGGAGATGGAGTATAATTAGGAGGAAGGGAGGAAGAACGTGCCCAAGAAGCTGACGCCATTGAACATCAAGGACCGGGAGGTGCATGAAATGGCCCGCCGTTTGGCCCGCAAGACGGGCCAATCGATGACCGAAGTGGTGCGCCAGGCGCTGCGGGAACGGCTGGAGCGGGAGCAGCGCCGGAACCCGGATTCGCTTCTGATGGAGAAGCTTCTGGAGATCTCAGACCGCTGCGCTCGAAGGCCTGTTCTCGACCCTCGCTCCGACGAAGAAATCATCGGTTACGACGAGCGCGGAGTGCCCCGCTGACATGGTGATCGACACCTCTGCCCTTACCGCCATTCTCCGCGGCGAGTCTCAACGCGATGATTTTCTCATGGCGATCGCCACGTCGCCCGCGCGGCTCCTGTCAGCGGTCACCCGTCTCGAGGCTACGATGGTTCTCGAGCGCAGATATGGCCCCGAGGCGGGAGCGGATCTCGAGCTTCTCTTGTATTCGTCTCGAGCGAGAATCGTGGCCTTTGATGCGCAGCAAGCCGACATCGCGAGGAGCGCCTGGAAAAAGTACGGCAAAGGCAACCACCCCGCCGGGCTGAATCTTGGAGATTGCTGCGTGTATGCGCTGGCCAAACTGTCAGGCGAGCCGATCTTGTGTAAGGGCAACGACTTTCCACAAACCGATATCGCAATCTTCGAAACGCGGTCGCGGCCTTCTTGAGCCTGGATTTCCGACCCAGGAGCGGCCTCGCACGGCTTCCTTCAGATCAGCCCGCGCCGCGTGGCGTGAATAACGGCCTCCAGGCGGTTGTTCGTCTGCAATTTCTGGTTGATGTGATAGAGGTGGTTGCGCAAGGTCCGGTCGGTGATTTTTAGCTCGCGAGCGACTTCGGCTGGGCTCCGGCCGGCGCCGAAACATTTCAATACTCTCTGTTCCTGATCCGTGAGAGGCGAGACCGGGGCGTGGCGGGCGGGATCTCCCGACAGCGAAACCATATCTTTGGCGGCCCGCAACAGCTTCTCATGCAGTTCTTCGCTCTTCTTGCGTTCCCCTATGTCGCGCATGAGATGCACCGCGAGATGGCGGCGCGTGCGGATATCGTGAAATTGCAGAATGGAGACATTGACCCACAGGCGCTCCCCCGAGCGGGTCCGGATATCCAGGTCGAAATTCGGGATTTCGCAACCGGAGCTGACGCACCCCAGCACATCGCACTCCTCGCGGCAAACCGGCGTGCCGAGCGCGCCGCGCCCTTCGAGCAGCGCAGCACATGGCTTCCCGATCACCTCCGAAGCCTGGTAGCCCAACAGCCGCTCCGCAGCGCGATTCCAGGACCGGGTGACTCCCTGGCCATCCACCACGAAAGCAGCGTCGGCGGTGCCCTCCAGCAGCTTGTGAAGCTCGCTTTCCAGCATGCGGCCGCCCGGGACAATTGTCCCATCCATTGTGACAGAAGATCGATTGCCTGAAAACCCCGGCGAGCCGATAAACAGAATTGTGGAGCAAGAAGTCCGTTGAACGGTGTCACCGTGTGGATCTCAAGGCCGTGCCTATATGCAATACGAGCTTTGACTTATCTGGCCACGCAGCCGCCGGGCAAGCTGTCGGGCACGCGGGACATCGCTCTGCACGAAGAAATACCGGCCCCCTTTTTGGGCAAGGTGCTGCTGCACCTCCGGCGGGGGCGGCTGGTCCGCTCCTACCGGGGCATCGGCGGAGGGTACCAGTTGGCGCTGCCCCCCGAAAGGATCAGTTTACTCAACATCCTGTGCTGCATCGAAGGACCAGGCGTGCTGCAAGGCTGCGTGCTCGAAGATCGCGAGTGCTGCCCGGAGGGCCCCTGCGCGCTGCACGACTCCTGGCAGCCCGTGCAGCAGCAATTGGTCCAGTTTTTTCAAACCAATACGCTGGCCGAGCTGGTTCGGGCGCGGCACGCGGGGCCCGGCTCAACGAGCCGGATAGACGAGGCGATCCGGAGTACCGGAGCAGGAGATCCGCCGGTCCTTTGACCGAAGCGAGAGATCTGCTGAGGGGGGTGTTTGGTTACGAGAATGAGCAACGGTAGCAGGGCGGCAAAGCAAGTGGCGTGGCTGGGCGCGCTGGCGCTTCTGGTGGCGCCCGCCGCTTGGGCCCAGCAGGCCGCTGATTTCTTCCGGCAGAACTGTATGAGCTGCCACACCATCGGTGGCGGGCGCATCACCGGCCCCGACCTGAAAAATGTGTCGCAGCGGCGGGACCGCGCCTGGCTGGTGAAATTCCTCCAGAATCCGAAAGCCGCTATCGATGGCGGCGATCCTTACGCGCTCGAGCTGCAGCAGCAGGCGCGGGGCGTGATCATGCCGACCGTCCCGGGCATGTCGCCGGCGGTGGCCGAAGCGCTGCTCAATCTGATCGGCGCCGAATCGAGCCTCCCTAAGTCGCAGTTCGCGGGTTTGGGAATCAGTGACGCGCCCTTCACGGCAGCTCAGGCGGCGGAGGGCGAGCAGATTTTCTCCGGCGGCCGGCGGCTGGCGAAAGGCGGCCCGCCGTGCATCTCCTGCCACGCTACAGCCTCGGTCGGCGGACTCGGGGGCGGCCGGCTGGGGCCGGACCTCACACGCGTCTACGAGCGGCTCGGCGGGCGGCGCGCCGCCGGCATGTGGCTGATGGCGCCCGCCACTACGACTATGCAAGCGGTCTTCCGCCAGCGGCCGCTGCAGCCGGAAGAGATCCTGCCCCTGCTGGCCTACATTGAGGCCGCGGCCGCCCAGCCCCCGCAAGGCGAGCCGTCCTCGGTGATCAACTTCTTCCTGCTGGGCTTTGGCGGCATGGCGCTCGGCCTGGTTTCAGCGGGCGCCATCTGGCGCGGCAGACTGCGGGGCGTGCGGCGGAAGCTGGTGCAAGGCGAAAGGGCAGAGGTGGAGTGATGAAGCCAAACGGCGAAATTCCCTGGATCAAAGACGAGACGACCCCCAAGCTGCGGGTGTGGGAACAGTTCTACCGCAACCGCTGGCAGCACGACAACATCGTGCGCAGCACCCACGGCGTCAACTGCACGGGCGGCTGCACCTGGCAGATCTATGTGAAGGACGGGGTCGTGACCTGGGAGATGCAGGGCACCGATTACCCGCAGCTCGAAACGGGGCTGCCGCCGTATGAGCCGCGGGGGTGCCAGCGCGGCATTTCCTTTTCCTGGTACCTCTACAGCCCGTTGCGGGTGAAGTATCCCTACGCGCGCGGCGTGCTGCTGGACTTTTGGAAGCAGGCGCGGGCGGCGCACGAGGATCCGGTGGAGGCCTGGGCGTCCATGGTCGAGACGCCGGAGATTCGCGAGCGGTGGCAGCGCGCCCGAGGCAAAGGCGGGTTCCGCCGCGCCGACTGGGAGACCATGCTCGAGCTGATGGCTGCCTCTTGCATCTACACCATCAAGAAG
>DASQHK010000010.1:0-15789 GCA_035632135.1 Bryobacterales bacterium | reverse complement strand
CGCCTGGCGGAAGGAGCGCCGGCCACTGCCGTGAACCTGGCGGACGGCTTCGCCGGCTTCCGCGCCGTGGAAATCGCCAGCGCGGTCTACGAAAGCTCGGCCACCGGCCGGCCGGTGCGGCTGGCGGACCCGTTCTGACCGGGGCCATTCACGCCCGCAGGGCCGCCGCAGACAGGCTGACGTTGGCGAACGCTTCGTCGAGCGGCGGCGGCGGAAACAGCTCGGGGTGGATGCAGTGGGCGAGGATCTCGAGACTGTCCACGATGCGCGGCCCGGGGCGGCTGAAGTAGGAAGACCCGTCCGCAGCGTAAACGCGGCCCGCTTTGACGGCAGGCAGATCGAGCGCGCCTTCGAAGCCCGCGAGCAGCTCGGCTTCCCTTAAATTGCGATCGAGGAAGAAGCCGCAGCAGGTCAGCACGATCACCTCCGGCGCGAAATCGCGGACGCGGCGCCAGTCGATGCGATACGAAGGCCGGTGCAGAACGGCCAGGTCGTCGCGCCCGCCGGCGATCTCGACCAGCTCCTTCATCCAATGGCCGCCGCAGTAGGGCGGATCGACCCACTCCATGCAAAACACGCGCGGGCGGTAGGTCAGATTGCGTGTCTTTTGCGCCACGGCGTCGATGCGGCGGCGCAGGCCGGCGATCACCGGCTCCGCGGCCGGCTCGCAGCCCATGGCCCGCGCCACGGTGCGGAGGTTGTCCAGGATGTCGTCGAGCGAGTGCGGCTCCAGATTCAGCACCTGCGGCCGCGGCTCGAGCCCGGCGACCCATTGCTCCACCCGGTCGGCCGAGACGGCGCAGACATCGCACAGTCGCTGGCTTAGCAGCAGGTCCGGCCGCAGTTGCGCGAGCAGCGGGAGATCGAGTTCGTAGAGCGAGCCGGCGGCGTCGAGCGTGCCGCTCACGGCGGTGTCGATCTGGGCGCTGGTAAGACCTGGCGGGATGTTGGCGCGGGTCACTGGCGGGATCAGGAGAGCCTCCGGCGGGTAGTCGCACTCATGCGTGCGGCCGACCAGCCGGTGCCCCTGCCCCAGCGCAAATACCATTTCTGTGGCGCTCGGGAGCAGCGAGCAGACGCGCATGGCTCAGTGCTGGCGGGCGGGGGCCAGCGCGCGGCGCTCGAGCCAGGCGTAGGAGCCGAACATCACGCCGGCGTAAAACAGATCGCCGATCACGGTGTTGCGGAAGAACGGCAGCGCGGCCACATAGCTGGCGGCGAGGCCGGCGAACGTTTTCGGATACAGCGTCCCCGCCGCCCACACCGCAAAGTTGGTGATCAGGAAGAAGCTCACCGAGCCGGCCAGAGACGCCGCCGCCACGCGCCTGAAGGTGATGCGGCTGCGCAGCGTAAATCCGATCACGCCGACCGCCAGAAACGCCGCCCACGTCGCCGGGCTGAACCAGCCATATTGGCTGTGCCAGAGGACGCGGATCACAGCGTAATCGCTGACCAGCAGCGCGGCCAGGGGGACCAGCAGCGCGTCGCGGCGGCTGCGAAACGTCGCGCCGCTGAACAGGAACATCGCCGCCAGCGGCGTCAGGTTCCACGGGTGCGGCGCGATGCGAAGCACAATCGCCGCAAGCACGTAAAGGTAGGGCATGGCTGGTTGTTCTCTCAGCCGCTTATGATAGCAAACCCCCCGAAGGGACCGCTGCCCGAGCGTGCCCTTCGGAAATACCGCTTGCTTCGCGCGCGGCTCTGTACACCCCCAATCGACCCGGCGGACTCCGGGGCAGTGGTTGTGTCTCGACTGTTATGGATCGTCGCGCATCCGCCGATAGTGACTGTCAGGGGTGCGCCCTAAGAGCCGAGCCTTATCCGGGAGTCCGCGTTGCTTCCTTTCCGGCGCGCGACCGCAGGCCACCCACCTCGGAGGCCGCCCATGCCAAGAGACCACGGAAGCTTCGCTAGATTTTTGCTAGTCATAGTGCTCGCCACGTCTGCCAGCGGCGCCGAGGATCTTCGCTTCTTGTCGTCCGTTTCCCCCGCCATCAGCGCGCCCCAGCCCCTCGCTGTCAGCGCCGCCTCCGAAGGCGGGGGCGTAAATGCCGGCCGGCTGCTTGCCTCCGGTGTGCCGGCCCAGTTTCAAATGTCGGCGGTCACGCCTTTCAGTGCCGTCAACTTTTACAATGGCGACAGCGGCTTCAGCATCGTCGTGCCTCCGGGCGCCAGCCGGCTGGAAGTGAATCTCACCACCAGTCCGGCCGTAGATATCTTCTTGTACGTCCGGTTCGGAACCGACGTTGCCGTTTCGGGAGGAACGCCCGTCTTCGATAAGGTCGCCGAAGGGCCCAGCGGCAGCACCACCATCGCGGTTGACCCGTGCACCCCCTTGCAGGCCGGCACGTACTTCATCGCCGTGCTGCTCAATACGACGGGCGTCGGAGCCACCGGAACCATCACCGCGACCACAAACGGCGCGCCGACCGTCCCCGACTGCCAATTGCTCAGCTCGGGAACTCCGGCGCCGTTTTCTTTGCCTGCGGTCACGGGCGGCACCCTGTTTCGGGATGACTACAGCTATCGGATCGTCGTGCCGTCCGGGGCCACGCAGCTCCAGGTCAGCGTGGTCACCGCCACGCCCGGCGCGCAGGTCAGTTTGTATGTCCGCTTGGGCGCCGACAACATGATTTCAGGCGGCAACGTGCTCTCCAGTTACAGCTCGACCGCCTCCGGCGGCAACCAAATGGTCACGGTCACGTCCTCGTCGTCCCCGCCGTTGACCTCTGGCGCCTACTTCATCTCGCTGGGCCTGTTCACCACGGGGACGGCTGTTTCTGGAACGCTGACTGCCACGGTAACCGGAGGCGGCGCGGCGGGCGGGTCCGGCCCCAACCTGATTCAGAACCCCGGCGCCGATGCCGGCCCGGCCGACCCCAATTGCGTCGGTCCCGCCGTCATACCGGCTTGGACCAAGGTGGGGGGCCAGCCCAGCGTTTGCGCCTACGGCACGAATGGCGGCCCGCTGCCCTCCGATCCCGGCCCCCCGGACCGCGGAGCCAATTACTTCGCCGGCGGCAACGACAGCCCCTCCACGCTTTCCCAGATGATCGACGTATCTTCGTCGGCCTCTCTGATCGACGCCGGCAACCTGCCGTTCACGCTCTCCGGCTGGCTGGGCGGATTTGACGGGCAGGATGACTATGCCACCGTGCGAGCCAATTTTCTGAGCGCTTCGAGCGTCACGCTGAGCACCGCTTCGATCGGGCCTGTCTATTCGGCGGACCGCAATGGCGCCTCCGGGCTCGTTTCGAAGTCCGCCTCGGGAACCGTCCCCGCCGGCACGCGCAGCGTCCAGATTGTGCTGGATATGAACAGAACGGCCGGCGTCTACAACGACGGCTATGCCGACAGCCTGTCGCTGGTCCTCGGCGCCTCAGCAGGCGGCGGGGGCTGTAGCTATGGCCTCAGCTCCACTTCCCAGTCGTTCACCGCCAGCGGCGGTGCAGCATCGGTCGGCGTGACCGTCCAGCCTGGCTGCCCATCCTGGGCGGCGGTGAGCAATGCCTCCTGGATCACCATCACCTCCGGGGCGAGCGGCGCGTCCCAAGGCACGGTGAACTATTCCGTCGCCGCCAATGCCTCGAGTTCGCCGCGGACCGGCTCCATGACCATTGCCGGCCAGACGTTCACCGTGAGCCAGTCCGGCCAAAGCGGAACGCCGGCGATTTCCGTTTTGTCGCCGCTCGATTTCGGATCGGTCGCCATCGGGCAGTCCGGCAACATGAATTTGAATGTCAGCAACACCGGCGCCGGCGCGCTGGTGGTCAGCAATGTCGCCAGCTCCAATGCAGAATTCACCTTCCTCTCGCCGGCCCTCCCCTTCACGGTGCCGGCCTCCGGCCAGGCGCAACTCGCCCTTCGCTTCACTCCGACCGCCACCGGCCTTCGGTCGGCGAACCTCAACATCACCAGCAACGACCCGGCGCGGCCAGCCGTTACCGTCACGCTGACCGGCGCCGGCCAGCAGTCGGGCGGCGGGGCCTCCATTACCGCCTCCGTGAAAACCATCACCTACAGCGCCACGGCCGGATCGAACCCGCCCTCGCAGACGTTCACGGTGCAGAGCACGGTCAGCTACCAGGTCAGCACGGACCAGAGCTGGCTCTCGGTCAGCCCGGCCTCCGGCGTCCCCAGCGCGAGCGGCAATACGCACACCACGTCGGCCGCCGCTTCTGGCCTCGGGGCAGGGACTTACACCGGCCACATCACGATCACCGCCGCGACACCCCCGGCCCTTTCCATCGAGTCGCCGAGTCCTGCCCAGGCTTTTTCCGTTTCGATCACGGTGACCCTCACCGTCACGGCCGGCTCCGGCCCCGCTCCGGTGATCACCGCGGCAGTGAATGCGGCCAGCTTCGCCAGCCCGAGTCTGCCGAATGGCGCCATCAGTCAAGGCTCGATCTTTACAATGTTCGGCCAGGGAGTCGGGCCGGGCACGCTGGTCTCGGCCTCTCAATTCCCGCTGCAAACGAGCTTGGGCGGCGTAGCGGTGAAAGTGAGCCAGGGATCCACCTCCGTGGATGCGATCCCGCTGGCGGTGGTTGGCTCCCAGATCAACGCCATCATGCCATCCAACGCTCCTACCGGCCAGGTGCAGGTCACCGTGACGGTCAATGGCCGCGCCAGCGCTCCCGTGACCATTCAAACGGCGCACTCCAGCTTCGGCATGTTCGCCGCCAATGCGAATGGCGTTGGCCCCGGCGTTTTCACCGACCCCAATTTCCAGATCTACAGCGCTCGCCGCCCGGCGCAGCCCGGCCAGTTTGCCATCGCCTGGGGCACCGGCCTGGGCGGAATCAACGGCGCCGACAACCAGGCGCCGCCGGTCGGCAATCTCCCGGTGACCATCGACATCACGGTCGGCGGCAAGACCGTCACCAACAAGACCTACTACGGGCGCGCGCCGTGCTGCTCCGGCGTGGACCAGGTTGTATTTCAAATCCCAGCGGACGCCCCGCCCGGCTGCTTCGTTCCGGTCATCATCAGCGTGAACGGCATGCCGGCTAACGCCACCACCATCCCCATTGATGCGAATGATGCGAACGGCGGCCCCTGCTCCGACCCCGGCAACCCGCTGGCCCCGCTGGCGGCCGCCGGAGGAAAAGTTGGCGCCGTCGAGCTGGTGCGAGTGCAGGTGGGCTTGGGGGTGTTCGGCAGCCTCAACGCCGACCTCGGGCTCGCCGAGTTCTTCGAGCTGCCTGCGGGCGGCGAGTTTGCTTACAACGCCATCCTCTCGCTGCCGCCGCTCGGGACCTGCTCCGTCTTCTCCGGCGGCGGTATCGACTTCACGGGCCTGCTCGCGGGCGGAACGGGGGCGCTCGGCGGATTGATTCCCGCCAGCATCAAGCCCCTCCAGGCCGGCCAGACGCTGACCATCCAAGGGCCGAACGGCACGAAAACCGTGCCCCTCGATAAGATCGACATCTGCGCCAACACGCTGGGAGGCCAGATCCCGCTGCTGTGCGACACCCAAACGCCGCCCTACCTCGATCCGGGCGCCTACACCGTGCAGGGAGCGGGCGGCGCCGATGTAGGCCCGTTCACGGTGAGCATCCCGATTCCCGGCTCCGTCAACTGGACCAACCGGCAGCAGTTCGCGCTGGTGGACCGCTCGCAGGGAGCGACGTTCACCTGGACCGGAGGAGACCCCAGCCAGGTCGTCGTCATGCTGGGGGCCAACGCCGACACGCAGTCCATGGCCGGCGTCGCCTTCCTGTGCCTGGCCTCGCCGGCAGCGGGCAGCTTCACGGTGCCGCCGGCCATCTTAGCGGCGTTTCCGGCCTCCAACTCCCACTCCTTTGGAGTCGCGCTGATCGGAGATGTGCCCGGCCGGAATGTGCCGAAGTTCACCGCCTCCGGCATCCTGGGCGGGGTCGCCGTGTACGGGCAGTTGTTCGGCACTCTAACGATGTTCAAATAGAAAGGGCTTCCGCGGGGTTCACGGCGTGAACACCCCATGGATGTCGATAATCAAGCGCGACCGTGGCTGGTATACGATCGCGTACCCGTCCATATACCCTCGGGCGCACCCGGAGCAAAGAGGCGGCAGTCTCCGCTCGACCGTGTCGGGAAAACGCTGAATCTTCTTCTCCCAGCCCGGCGGAAGATGTCCGGTTCGATAGAGTTTCTTCTGGAGGCCGGGCGGCAGGCTGCGCGGGCGGTAATAGTCGTGAATGACGCGGAGGTCGTCGTCGCGGAAGCAAGCATCGCCGTACTTGCGATGATGCTCGCGATCCTGCTCGTCGTCGTCGTTCCAATGTTTCCTGTCGTGGTCACTGTGGTCCTTCGCCAGGGCAGCCCGCGGCCCCGCTGCGATGAGTCCTCCCAGCAACAAGACGAGTATCACTGCTCTCATATGTCCTTCCCTCCAAGTTGACCTTGCGCGCCCGCTTGCAAGCAGCCGCCATTGTGCGCGTCATTACATCTGCGAAGCAGGTTCCGGACCAAAACCGGATTTGCCGAAAAGCCAGCAGCTTACAAGAAGCGGCGGAATCGCCGGGAGGCGCATTCTACACACCTCGGCATGATACTTTACACGGAGACAGCTCTCGTGGCCGGCAAAGGCAAGGCAGCCGTTTCTGCCGAAAATCCTTGACAGCGGCAGTTCCGGACGTTTCAATAGGAACATGCGCATCACGGGGAACTGCCCAAGGCGGGTCCTTCCCGCATGAAAACCAAGCCCGCGGGGGAAGAGGCTGCCCACTCCCGCTACATGGTGCCCGTGGTCCGGAGCACATTCCGGATCCTGCACGAGCTTTCGCGATCCGGCTCCTTGAGCCTTAACGAGGTGACGCTGCACACCGGCGTCGCCAAATCCACCGTGTTCCGCATTCTCACCAGCCTCTACGAGATGGGCTACGTGCTGCGGGACGCCCGCCAAAGAGCCTATTACATCAGCTCGAAGCTCGCTGGCCTGATCCACCCCGACACCTGGAGCGACGCCGTGCGGGAGGCGGCCCTCCCGCACATGCTGCGGCTGCGCGACGAGTTCGGCGAAACGGTCAACCTGGGCAAGATGGATGCGGACCGCGTGGTGTACCTCGAAGTGGTGCCGAGCGAGCACGCGCTGCGCCTGTGCGAGCGGCCCGGGGGATGGGAATATGTGCATTCGAGCGCGCTGGGCAAAGCGATGCTGGCATTTGCGCCGCTGGAGCTGGCGAAAAATCTCGTATTCGGCCGCGACCTTCCGTCGCTGACGCCCAATACCATCACGCACCGCGAGGAGTTCCTAAAGGAGCTGGCGCGCGTCCGCAAACGCGGCTACGCCTTCGATGATGAGGAGACCACGCTGCTGGGCTCCTGCGTGGGCGCGCCAATCCTGGATGGCCAGGGCGTTGCCATCGCCGCACTGAGCGTTTCCGGGCCGCGCCTGCGTTTCAATCCCCACAAAGACAAACGGCTCACCGCCCGCTTGGTGGAATCGGCTGCCGCCATTGCGGCGCAACTGGGCCACTCGCGCTCGGCTCTGGCGTCCTCCAAGGATGGCCGGCGCGTCGCCGGCGCCAGGAAGCCCCGGCGAGCCGGCCCGCGCTGACAATACGCCGCCAGAAAAATCGAGCGCAAGCCCCTTTCCATGCGCCGGTGCGATCATAGTGTGTCGATTGACGAGGGGATCTTATGAGGCAACCGCGCGCCGGTTCGCTCCCGGAACTTTCCGGGGAACGCCGCGGCATTCCCGCCGCGGAAACGCTCGTTCAGGATGTGCGCTACGGCCTGCGCATGCTCGCAAAGTCGCCGGGGATCACCGCGATCGTGGCCATCACGCTGGCGCTTGGCATTGGCGTCAATACAGCCATATTCAGCGTGCTCGATGGATGGCTGCTGCGTCCCCTGCCCGTTCGCGCGCCGGAGCAGATCGTTGTCCTGGCAGCGCAGCATAAGGAAAGGCGCAACCCGAAGTTTTCTTATCCCGATCTTCTCGATTTCGAGAAGCAGGCCGGCGCGCTCTCTGATGTGTTCGCTTACGGGCTCGCCCCGTCCGGGGGCCTCAGCGACGGCGGCAGAGTGAGCCAATTCGCTTATAGCGCCGTGACGGGCAACTATTTTTCCGCTCTCGGGGTAAACCCGGCGCTCGGCCGGCTCATCCTCCCGGGTGAGGGCGAAAAACCGGGCGAGCCGCTTCTGGTGGTCCTTGGCTACTCTTACTGGCAAAAGAGATTCGATGGCGACCGCGGCGTGGCCGGGAAGCAGGTTCGTGTCGATGGCAAACCGGCCACGATCGTTGGCGTTGCGCAAAAGGAGTTTCACGGCACATTGTTCTCCATCGATATGGATGGCTATGTATCGCTGAGCGCCATGTCGGATCAGGAGTCGGGCGGATTCTGGACCGATCGCAACGACCGGCGATTGAACGTGTTCGGACGCCTGCAGCACGGCGTCAGCCTTCGGCAGGCGCAGAGCTCGGCAGACGTCATCGCGGCGCGCCTGGCCAGCCAATACCCGGCGACGAATGAGGGAGTCACGGTTCGCGTATTTCCAGAGAGACTGACCCGGCCCGCGCCCTTTGTCGCCAGCTTCGTTCCCATCATTGCCAGCCTGTTTCTGTCTCTGGCCGGCCTGGTCTTGCTGCTGGCTTGCATGAATGTGGCGAATCTGCTGCTGGCGCGCACCGCCGCGCGGCAGCACGAGATGGCCATTCGCGCGGCTCTGGGCGCCGGCCGCGTGCGCCTCATCCGGCAAATGCTGACCGAAGGCCTGCTCCTGGCGTTCCTGGGCGGCATCGCGGGCGTGGTTCTCGGAGAATGGGCGCTGGACGCGAGCGGCTCGCTGCTTCATTCCGTAACCAACAACTCGGCCAACTATGGCTTCCGGCTGGACGTCAGTTTGGATTGGAGGGTGTTCACGTACGCGCTGGCGGCCGCGCTTCTCACCGGGATCTTTGTCGGCCTGTGGCCTGCCCTGCGCGCCAGCCGCGCGGATGTGAATCGGGTGCTGCACGAAGGCGGGCGGAGCGATTCCGCCGGCGCGGGCCGGCACCGCGTCCGCAGCTTTCTGGTGGTGGCGCAAGTGGCCGGCTCGGTGATGCTGCTGATTGTCGCCGGCCTTTTCGTTCGCAGCCTCGGGCGCGCCGAGCATATGTATCTGGGCTTCGATCCCAACGGCGTGCTGGCTGTGATGCTCGATCCGCACGAAATCGATTACGACCAGCCACGCACCAACGCGTTCTACCGCCAGCTCGAGGACCGGGTTCGCGCCATGCCCGGCGTCCAATCGGCCAGCCTCTCTTTCACCGTGCCGCTGACCTATCTCAGCAAAGGCGGAGCCATTTACGTGGAAGGCCATCCCCTGACTCCGGGCCAGCAGCCCCCCACAGTTTCTTTCAACAGCATCGACCCCGCTTACATCGAAACCATGCGGGTGCCTCTTCTCGAGGGCCGCGCCTTCCGGGAGTCCGACCAGGAAACGGCGCCGCCGGTGGCGATTGTGAATCAGACCATGGCCAGGAAGTTCTGGCCCAACGAAGATCCCATCGGCAAGCGCTTCAGCTTGAAAAGCGCCGGCGGGCCTTTCATCGGCGTAGTGGGCCTGGCCCGCGATGGGCAGTACTTGTTCCTATCCCCGGAGCCGCAGCCCTATTTCTATCTTCCGCTCGCCCAGAGCTACAGCTCCCTTCGCACGCTGGAGGTCCGGTCCGCGGTTCCGCCGGAATCGCTCATCACGGGCGTGCAAGAGCAGATTCGTAAACTCGCTCCCGATCTGCCGGTCCTCAACATCGGCACGATGCAGCAAACGGTCCATGGGCTGGCCGGGTTGTTTCTGTTTCGTCTGGCGGCTACGCTGGCCGCGGTGATGGGAATGTTGGGTCTGCTGCTGGCGATCGTGGGCGTCTATGGCGTGGTTTCTTTTGCGGTGAGCCAGCGCACGCACGAGATCGGCGTTCGCATGGCGCTCGGCGCCGAGCGGGGCGACATTGTGAAACTCGTGGCGCGGCAGGGGCTGGCGCTGGTAGTCGCCGGCGTAGTCTCGGGCTTGGCTGCCGCGTCCGCCCTGGCCCGCGCCATGACGAAGCTGCTGATCGGCGTCAGCGCCACCGACCCCATGACCTACGCGACCGTCGCCATCCTGCTCGCAGCCGTCACCCTGCTTGCCTGCTGGATCCCGGCGCGGCGGGCGCTCCGCGTCGATCCCATGGTCGCCCTGCGCCACGAATAAGCACCACACTCAGAAGAATGGACGTGCGCGGCTGCGGCGATTTCGCGCCGGGGCACGGATCACAGGGCACGTGGTGGACATGCCGGCCGACAGCAGCGCCGGTACCGCGTGACCTAGGCGATGAGCAGACGTGTTGTCGGCGTTTTCACGCCGCGCCGTGTCGGCGGTCGAAGTGTTTCGCGGCGATATCGATGAAGGCCTGGGTGGAGCGCGAGAGATAGCGGTCGGTGCGGTAGGCGAGGCCGAGCTGGCGCTCCAGGCGCGGCTCGGCCAGCGGGATCAGCTTCAGCGTGCCTGCCTTCACTTCGGCGGCGGCGTAGCTGCGGCTGAGCAGCGAGATGCCCAGGCCGATGACGATGAAGCGCTTGATGGTCTCCACGCCCGACAGCTCCATGGTCACGTGGACCGGCTGGCGGACGCCCCGAAACAGCTCGTCAAGCGTCTGGCGCGTGCGGCTGGCGCGGGGAAAGATCCAGGGATAGCGCGCGATCTCTTCGACGGTCACGCTCGCTTTGGACGCCAGCGGATGCCCGGCCGGGACCGCCACATCGACCGGCTCGCGGAACAGCGGGATGGTGGCGATCTCGCGGACGTCGACCGGCAGGCTCACAAAGCCGAGATCGACGGAGTCTTCCTGCAGCTTCTGGACGATCTTGGTGGTGAAGTTGCGGTAAACGGTGATCTTCACCTCGGGGTGTTTCTTTTTGAAGGCGGCGAAGACCTTGGGTAGCAGGTAGAGGCAACTGGCTTCGGTGGCGCCGAGCAGGAGGTGGCCGGCGGGGCTGGGCAGCAGGTCGCGGAGGGCGTCGAAGGCTTCCTTCTGGACGTTGAGGATTTTGCCGGCGTGATCGAGCAGCAGGATGCCGGGCTGGGTGAGGAAGACCTTCTTGCCAATGCGGTCGAACAGGCGCACGCCGAACTCTTCCTCGAGCTGGCGGATCTGGGTGGAGATGGCGGGCTGCGTGAGGCCGAGCTTGCCGGCGGCGCGCGAGAAGTTTTTCAGGCGGGCGACCTCGACAAAGCTGCGGAGCTGGTCAAAATCCATAGCGCAGGCCTGGCCGGTTATGGAACAATGATTTCTCAGTATAGGTTGGGGGTAGGCGGGGCGCAAGAATCAAGATGGACTTCGAGCAGATCGCGACGTTTGTGGAGGTGGCGCACGCGGGCAGCTTCTCGCGCGCGGCGCAGCGCCTCTACCGGACGCAGCCGGCCATCTCCACGCAGGTGCGGCTGCTCGAGAAGCAGTGCGGCCAGCCGCTGTTTGTGCGCCATGCGCGGCAAGTGGAGCTGACCGTGGCGGGCAAGATTCTGCTGCGCTACGGCGAGCGGCTGCGGGAGCTGCGCGAGGCGGCGCTGGGGGAGCTGGAGGCGATGCGGCAGCACCCGCGGGGCAGCGTGGCCATCGCCGCCAACGAGGCCACCGTGCTCTACGTGCTGCCGGCGGCGATTCTGCAATTCAAGCAGCAGTATCCGGACGTGCGGATCGAGATTACGCGCAACTTCTCGCGCAAGATCATCGAGAAGGTGCTCGAGAACACGGTCGATTTCGGCGTGGTCACGCTGCCGTTCAAGCACGCGCACCTGCACGTGATTCCGATCTACCGGGACGAGATGGCGGCGCTGGCGCCGCCGGACCACCCGCTCGCGCGGCGCGCCACCGTGCGCCTGGAAGACCTCGTCGAATACCCGCTGCTCTATCCAAAGACCGGCCAAACGCGGCAGCAGCTCGATGCACACCTGCGCCGGTTCCAGGACCGGCTGAAAATCTCGATGGAGCTGGCGAGCGTGGAGACGATCAAGAAGTTCGTGGCGAGCGGGATGGGCGTGACGCTGATGAGCAGCGCCTTCGCGCAAGCCGAGCAAGCCGCCGGCACGCTGCGGGTGATTCCGCTCGAGGGCGAACGCATCTACCGCGATCTGGGGCTGATCTACCACCGCCACAAGTACATCTGCCCGGTGGCGGAAGCGTTCTTGAGCACCGTGCGGCGCTATTTCGGCGACGCCATCAGCGGCGCGGGGAGTGCTCCGCGTCCGGCGTGACCGCCGGCGGGCTCGCTGATTCCGCCGGCACAGCGGCGGGCTCCGGGACGAACCACTGCGCTTCTTCAAAACCCACGTACTTGCAGACCTGCAGGGCGCCCGTTTCGTTTTCGAGCGCGTCGCCCACGCCGATGGGACGGCGCTCCGGCGCAGGCGAAGCGTCGGCCTCGAGCATCTGCTTCCACGCCGCGTAAGGGCTCGCGGCTTCGATCTCGCCGCCGGGCTCGTAGTGGTTCCGCTTGAGTTGCAGAGGGACGGCCCCCGGCGGCGCCTGGCGGAAGTGCTGGCGTTGCGATTCCTTCAGGTAGTGGATACGATAGCGGGGCATGCCGCTATTTTACACGCTACGGTTTCGCCGCGAAGATGCCATCTAAGGGGCGGGTTTTTCCTTCGGAACATTCCATCCAGCGGGACGCCCGGACCGGGGCGGTGGTGCGCCAGATCACCTCGCACGCCTCGATCAACCATCCGGGTTACTTTCTGCATTCTTCGTTCACGCCGGACCAGCGCGCCCTCGTGTTCACGTCGTATCGGACCGGCGCGGCGCATTTGTTCGAGGCGGTTTATCCGGAAGGCCCACTCCGGCAGTTGACCGACGGGCCGGCGATCCATCCTTTCTCGCCGGTGATTGCGCCGGACGGGGAGCGAGTGTTTTTCGTGCGCGCGGGCGGGATTTGGGCCATCGATCGCGCGACGCTCCTGGAGACGCCGGTGATGGAGTTCGGCGGCGCGCAACTTGGCGAGTGCTCGCTGGGCGGCGGCGGCGCGTGGATCACGGCGGCCATCAAGCGCGGCAGCGGGCACGGGATCGCAGTGGGGCGCGCGGACGGAAGCGGCTGGCGCGTGATCGAGTTTCCGCGCACGGTGATCCATCCGCAGTTCTCGCCGGTCGAGCCGGAGTGGATCGAGTTTGCCGGCGACCCCGCGCCGCGCATGCACCGCGTGCGGCGCGACGGCACGGGGCTGGAATGCCTCTATCAGAATACGAACGACGAGTTCGTGGTGCACGAAACGTTTCTCGGCGCGACGGGCGACCTGGTGTTCACCGTGTGGCCGCGGGCCGTGCAGCGGATGAACTGGGCCACGCGGCGGATCGAGACCGTCGCCGAGTTCAACGCCTGGCACATCGCGCCGAACCGCGCCGGCACGGCGATCGTCTGCGATACCAATCATCCCGACATCGGACTGCAAGTCATCGATGTCGCGACAGGCCGTCACCGGACCATCTGCTTTCCTGAAGCGTCGAGCCAGGGCAGCCAGTGGAAGAAGTCACGCTACGCGCTGGCCCAGGACTGGGCCGCAGCGGCCGCCGAAAAAGAGAAGTCGCTGAGCTGGATGGAGATGGCCACGGATTCGGTCTACGGCCCGCAATGGACGCACCCGCACCCGTCGTTTTCGCCGGACGAGAAACTCGTGGCCTTCGCCAGCGACCGCACCGGCCACACGCAGGTCTACGTGGTGGAGGTCGGAAGCTGATCCGCGAAGCTATTTCTGTCCCCGACGGCCGCCTCGTTTCCGTCGCGTCTCCGCTATTCAATTGAAAATAAACGCACTCTGAGATACCTGCGCCGGTTTCATTTCCGGCTCGTTTCCGGGGTTGTTTGCTTGCGGCTACCAGGCGTCGGCCGCTTTCGATCACGCCGGTATAGTGGAACTGACGTGAGGAAGCAGGCGGCGGAACACGTCCTGCACCACCCGATCGCAGCGCGGGAAATGGAAATGGAAGACACCCGCGGCGGCGGCGCCGAACCGGGTGTAGAGCTTTGCTCGCAGCAGGGCGCGCGCCCGGTGCAGCCGCGCCTTCACGGCTTCCTCGGTGATCCCCAGGCACTCACCCGTCTCGGCCGTGCTGACCCCTTCGATCTCTCGCAGCACAAACACGGAGCGATAAATCTCGGGCAGCGCTTCGATGGCGGCTTCCAGCACCAGGCTCAGTTCCCGATCGAGAACCTGGCGCTCGGGGTCGCGCGTGGGGGAGGACAAGGCGCTCATCAGGCCGGCGCCTTCCAAAGAAGCGCCGTCGATAGGCTCGGTACGGCCCGAGCGGCGCGCCCGCGCGTAGGCCTCGTGCGCGGCGATCCTGGCCAGCCAGGTGGAGAACCTCGCGCGGCCGGCAAACTGTTGCAAGTGCGTGTAAGCGCGCACCCAGGCCTCCTGCATCACGTCCTCCGCTTCAGCGTCGCTCCCCAAAACGGCGCGCGCCACCCGATACACCCGCTGGTTGTAACGGCGCATGAGGATCTCGAATAGGGGCGTGTCGCCGTGGAGCACCCGGTCCACTACTTCCTGGTCGGTCATCAAGTCGGCCTGAGCGCGCTCGATGACCGCGAAGCAGTAACTCCCCGTCGTTGCCTCGGACCCCATATCCGTACATCTATATTGAGCGGCTCGCGGGCGAAAAGTGACAAGAAAAAAAGTTACAAGTGTTGTGCGCAGAAACCGTTCACCTTTGCCGCGCTCGCCGCTCTGTAAGGTGTGCGCGCTCTGCTGCCCTCGGGGAGACAGCGGGCGCTCCGGTTACGAAAGCAAAGAGGAGGTTCGGGCAATGGCGTCAAAGGTAAAAGTGTCTTTAGCCGGTCTGGTCTTTCTGCTGGTCGCCGGAACAAGCTACTTGCTCCACGGGCAGACCTCGAGCGGAGACCCGATTCTCGACAATGCGCAAAGCCTGGTCGGGCAGGGCCGGCAAACGTTCCGCTTCGCCACTTTTGGCGACGAGGCTTTCTGGGGAGATACGATCAAGCTGCACCAAGCCATCGAGGGCGCAAAGCTCGGCGGAGTGGGGCCAGGCGTAAGCCCAGCCACCGCGCTGGCCGTGGGCCTGAAAGTGGATGTGGACGCGCTGCCCGCCAGCCTGCTGAGCGCGATCGGCGCGGGGAAAGTCGATCTGAACGATCCGGCCACCACGGTGGCTTTGCTGAAGCAGAACGCGGTGGTCGGCGTGACCGGCGTTTTCGACTCGAGCGGCAGCCTGAAATCCATGGGGATCCAGTGCGCGCTGTGCCACTCGACGGTGGACAATTCGTTTGCGCCGGGGATCGGCCACCGGCTGGATGGCTGGGCCAACCGCGATCTCGACGTCGGCGCGATCGTATCGCTCGCGCCGGACCTGAGCGCCGTGGCGGAGCTGCTCGGCGTGGACGAGGCGACCGTCCGCGCGGTATTGAAGGGCTGGGGTCCGGGAAAATTCGACGCCGAACTTCTGCTCGATGGCAAAGGCTTTCGGCCGGACGGCAAGTCAGGCGCCGTGCTGATTCCGTCCGCATTCGGTCTGGCGGGCGTGAACCTTGCCACCTGGACCGGCTTCGGCTCCGTCACCTACTGGAATGCCTTCGTGGCGAATCTGGAAATGCACGGCGCGGGAACATTCTTTGATCCCCGGCTCAATGACGCTGTGCGGTTCCCCGTGGCGGCGAAAGCCGGCTCCGGCCACACGCGGAACGCCTCCGACCAGATCACATCGAAGCTCGCGGCGCTGCACTTCTACCAGCTTGCGATCCCCGCCCCGAAGCAAAACGTAAATCCATTCAACTTCGCAGCAAAGCGAGGCGAGCAGATTTTCAACGGGAAGGCGAAGTGCGCGCAGTGCCATGT
>DASQHK010000009.1:0-3965 GCA_035632135.1 Bryobacterales bacterium | reverse complement strand
ATAGCCGTCGTTCACTTCGGCCTGGAGCAGTACGACCAGGGGTTCGCGTGGCTGCGGCGCGCCTGCGACGAGCGGGATTGCCGCTTGGCCTGGCTCCGGGAATATCCCATGTACAGCAGGCTGCGCTCTGATCCAAGGTTTCTCTTTTTCGAGCGCGAGATGCGGCTGGAGCGCTGACCGCTAGCTCACAGGGCGCTCCCGAGGCGACGCCCCCGGCCGCGAGTCCGCCAGGCCGGGACTCGCTTGCGACACCTGCCGGATGGCCTTGGCCCGCGCCTCCACTTCTTCAGCCTGCTTGGGGCGGTGAGTCTTTCGCAGCAGCCAGGCGTAGGACTCCAGGCTCGCCGCCAGCTCGGATTGCCGCGCCGCGGCGTACTTTTCCCAGATGGCTACCGCCTGGCGGTAGAGCGGCTCGGCTTTGTGGTACTTACCCTGGACGCGATAAACTTCGGCCAGGTTGTTGAGGCTGTTGGCCACGTCCGGGTGCGCCGGCCCCAGCACTTTCTCCCGGATGGCGAGCGCTCTCTGGCAGAGCCGTTCGGCCTCGCCGTAGCGGCCGGTGTGGTAATACAGAACGCCCAGGTTGTTCAGGCTGGTGGCCACGTCGGGGTGCCCGGGCCCGAGCGTTTTTTCCCGAATCGCCAGAGCGCGGTGGTAGAGCGGATCGGCCTGCACGAAGCGGAACTCGCTGCAGTAAAGCGCCGCCAGGTTGTTCAGGCCGGTGGCGACGTCCGGATGCTCGGGGCCCAGCGCCTTCTCCCAGACGGCGATGGCCTGGCGATAGAGCGGCTCGGCCTCGGCGTAGCGGCCCTCGACCTCGTAGAGCTTGGCCAGGTTGTTGAGGCCGGTGGCGACGCTGGGGTGCGCGGGGCCAAACGCTTGCTTCCACGTGGCGATCGCCTGCTGCGTTAGGGGCTCCGCTTCTTTGTAGCGCCCTTCCCAGCGATACAGGGACGCCAGGTTGTTCTGTGTTTTGGCCAGGTCGGGATGCCCCGGCAACAACTGCTGCCGGATCTTCAGCGACTGCTCGAGCAGCGGCTGGGCCAGGACGTACCTTCCTTCCCCCATGTAAGCTTCGGCCAGGTTGTTGAGGCTGGTGGCCAGATCGGGGTCCTCGGCGCCCAGCGTCTTCTTGCGGATTTCGAGCGAATGGCGCGCCAGGGCCTCGGCGGCCGAGTACTTGCCCCGGGCGTTGTCCAGCGCAGCGAGGTTGTTCATGCTGATACCCACCCTCGGGTCGTCCGGCCCCAAGGCGCGCTCCAACACCTCGATCGACCGCTGGTAGAGCGGCTCCGCCTCGTCGTAGCGGCCCACCGCGGCGTCCAACGCCGCCAGGTTGCCCAGACTCTTGCCCAGATCGGCCGATTCCCCGGACTTTTCCCAGATCGCGATGGCGTGGCGGTAAAGCGGCTCCGCCTCGGCGTAGCGGCCCTGGTCGTAGTAGAGCGCTGCCAGGCTGTTCAAGGTATTGGCAAGATGCGCGTCATTTTCGCCGAAGGTTTTCGCCGACTCGAGCGCCGCGCGGTAGCTCTGCTCGGCGGCCGGATAGCGGCCTTCGGCGCGGGCGCGATTGCCCACCCGCATGTTCTGCTCCCAAAGTGATCCCTGCGAGAAGACAACGCCAGAGCAGGAGACTAGAAGAACGAGCAACCTGAATCTTGTCACCGCAATCTCCTTTCGCGTTTGACGGAGAGAACGAGAAAACATCGGCCGATGATCCACGCAGCCGCCAGAGTTAACATGTGTATCCGTCATCGCACTTTCCTTTCTTTATCTTTAGAGAATGCGGCAGCGACGGGAAAAAGTGACAGTGTGATGGCGTAATGTAACGGTATGGTCTTACGGTAAGACCCTTTCCTGGTCTCGACGGACGGCTTACGATGAAGTCCGTGAGCGCGCTTCGAGAATGGCTGGAGAGATTGGAACGGGGAATTGCAGCGGTGGAGGCAGCGATCGGCGGCGCTTCGGACGCCGAATTGGACTACGCGCCCGCGCCGGATAAATGGACCGCTCGCCAGGTGATGGCCCATCTCGCAGACGCCGAAATGGTCGGCGCGGACCGCTTGCGGCGCGTGATTGCGGAAGACAATCCAACGCTGGTGGTCTACGACGAAAAAGCCTGGGCGGCCAACCTGGATTACCATCGGCGGAGCGTGTCGCAGGCGCTCGAAACATTTCGCCACGCCCGCACCGCCAACTACGAGCTGCTGAAAGAACTGCCGGAGGCGGTGTTCGCCCGCACCGGCATGCATACCAAGACGGGGCCGATCTCGCTGGGCCAATTGCTCGAGATGTTCGCCCGCCATGCCGAGGATCACGCCCGGCAGATCGAGAGAAATCGGGAGCAGTTCCGGCAAGCCAGGCGCTGAGAGTGGGGCGACGCTGGGAGAGCCGCCCGCCGCAGCGCCGCGCGCGCCGCTATACTGGAAAGTAGAGGATGGCATGCCCAGGCGTTGGCTGCTGTTGCTGCTTTCCGCGTTCGCCCTCGCGGCGCAGTCGATCCCGGTGAGGCTTGGGCAGCCGATCCTGCTGCTGCCGCCGACCCTGGACCGCGCGGGGCAGAAAGTCGTTTTCGGCTCGGCGATCGCGGCCGATGGCACGATCTTCACCACCACCGATCTCTACGCCATCAACGCCGACGGCACGGGCCTGCGCCGCCTGACGCAACTGGCCGCCAGCCCGCCGCCCATTCCGCCCCATGGCGTTACGGCCGTTTCCCTTTCTCCGGACGCCGCGCGCGCCGCCTTCACGGTTTTCCTGGCGCCCTCCGCCAGCGGCGGCGAGCAGGTTCATGTGCTTGACGTCTCGACCGCCACCGATCGCACCGTCGCCGTGGACACCGCCGGCTGCATTCAGCCGCTCGCCGTGTGCGCGAACTGCTTCTTCTCCTGCCTGAATTCGGTCCACATCACCGCCGATGGCTCGAAAGTCCTTTACGCCGCCAGCCGCCAGCAGCCGTTCTATGTCGTCAACGCGGATGGCTCCGGCCTGACGCGCCTGCCCGAGTTTAGCGGCTCGCTCGCTCCAGCCCCGCAGCGGGTCATCTCGCGCGCCGGCCAGGTCGTGTTCACCAGCAGCGCGCCGTCCGGGCCCACTTTTGCCGCCCAGGCAACCAACGTTTACCTCATGAACCTCGATGGCTCGAACCTCCAGCAAGTCACCAGGTTCGGCAGCGATCCCTCGGTGTTTTGCTCGAACGCCGCCATCAGCGCCGATGGCTCGACGATTGCATTTCAAAGCAACCGCGATCCGGATACGGGCGCCCCGAGCCAGGTCAGCCGCATTTACGTCGTGCACGCGGATGGCAGCGGCCTGCGTGCGCCGTTCGAAAGCGGCTATCCGATCACCGCGCCTTCCATTTCCGGCGACGGCAGCATCGTTGTGTTTGGTGCGGGCGGGCAAATCTATGCGGTGCGCGCGGATGGAACGGCGCCGAAGACGCTCGTGAGTTCGCTGACCTCCGCCTGGCAGGAACCCGTGGTCAGCGAGGACGGCTCACGCGTCTCCCTCATGCTCGGGCCGCAAGACGGCGGCCGCGGCGCAATCTACGCCATCAACAGCGACGGCAGCAGCCTCCACGCCGTGTATGCGCCCCACGCGCTCAATCCCGGCGGCGTTACCGGCGCCATCAGCTTTTCCGCACCCTCGCCCGGCTCGCTCATCACCGCCTACGGCGTCAACCTCGCTCCGGGCGGCGGCGCCACCGCGGCGAGCTTCCCGCTGCCGCCGTCCCTGGCCGGCGTTTCGCTGCTGCTCAACGGAATCCCTGTCCCGCTGCTGGCCGTCACGAACTGGCAGGTGAACGCGCAACTCCCGCCGGCCACTCCGCCCGGCCCGGCGGCGTTCCAGCTTCGTTTCGCCGATGGCTCGATGCCTCCGGCCGTCGCCGCCGACGTGCAGAGCGTGGCGCCGGCCATCTTTTCCGTTGTCTCAACGGTGGGCCAGCGCGTGGTCTGCCAGGCGGC
>DASQHK010000008.1:0-7961 GCA_035632135.1 Bryobacterales bacterium | reverse complement strand
GAGGCGCGCCAGGCTGCGGCGAAGCCGGTCGCGGTCGAACGGGTCGCCCTCTTCGAGCAGCATCGCCCGGCGCAGCGTCGCGTCGCTGAACGAGTGGTTGCCGCGAAACTCGATGCGGCCTACCGTGTAGACGGGGCCGGGGTCCGTCCTGGCGGTACCGGTGACCCAGCCTTGGGGACCGGCCGGCGCAGCGGCGATGTCGAGCCGCGCGCGGAAATCGGCGTGGCCGCTGCGCTCTGCCTGCTGGCGCGCATCGAGCAGGCAGCGGCAGATCTCGCGAGGCGCCAAATCGCCGCCGGGTGCGATCCGCCGGCCTGCCGCTTCCACCGTCCGGGCGTGGGAACGCGAGCCGGCTTCGATCGCAAACGTGATAGACGCGTTGGGTCCCGCGAACTGGAGCGACCCGGCCGCGACGCGCGCATCGAAGTAGCCGCGGGCCGCGTAGAAAGATTCGAGCCGCGCGCGATCGGCGTCCACGGCGCTCTGGGTGAAGGCCGGATGCATGTGCCACGCCAGCACGCGGCCGACGTGCGTCGCGCGCAGAGCCTGCCGTAATTCGCGCGGCGTAACGCCCGGGTCGCCCGAGAAAACAACTTCCTGCACGCGGTAGCGCGCACCCTCGTCCACCTTCAGCAGCAGGTCGGCCTGGCGGAAGCCTGTGGGGACGATCTCTGGCTCAACCCTGGCGTCGCGATAACCCTCCTCGACGATCTGCCGGCGCAGAGCCTCGGCGAAATCGCGGGCGCGGGCCTCGTCGATGGCTGTGCCCGGCTCGATCGTGAACGGCCGCTTCCAGTGCGACGGCTCGAAGCGAACCCGTCGCAAATAGACGCGCGGCGCTGGCGCAGCGCAGGCGACCGAGGCCAGCAGAACGAAAAACGCTAGGGTGCGACTCACGAAAAGTTACAGACGTGCGCCGGGCAACGCGGGTTGCGGCCGTTTCTAACGCCGTGGCCGGTGTTATTCTTACGGGGTTATGGACGTTTCAAGAACTCCTGCCACTTTATTGGATGTTTTGCGGGCGGCGCCGGGCAGCCGCACGGCGGTCATTGTGCCCGAAGCCGACATCCGCGTAACTTATGATTCGCTGCGCGACCAGGTGACGGCGATGGCCGGCGCGCTGGCCGGCATGGGAATCGGCCGTGGCGACCGGGTGGCGATGGCGCTGCCCAACGGCCTGCCGGCGATTGTCTGTTTTCTGGCGGCGTCGGCCGCGGGAACGGCCGCGCCGCTCAACCCCGGCTACCGCCAGGAAGAATTTTCGTTTTACCTGGAAGACACGGGGGCGAAGGCGCTGATTCTGCCGCCGTCAGGCGGTGAGGAGGCGCGCAAGGCCGCCGGCGGCAAAATTCCGATCGTCACCGCCGAGATGGACGCCCACGGCGTGGTGCGGCTGGCGGCGCCGGGCCAGAGCCGCTCGGCGGCCGAGCCGGCGCCGGACGACGTGGCGCTCGTTCTGCATACCAGCGGCAGCACCGGCCGCCCCAAGCGCGTGCCGCTCAAGCACAAGAACCTCGCCGTCTCGGTGCGGAATATTGTTAATACTTATAAGCTCTCTCCGGATGATGTTTCGCTCGCCGTGATGCCGCTGTTTCACGTGCATGGCCTGCTGGCCTCGACGCTCTCGACGCTCCTCACCGGCGGGACCGTCGTCGTGCCGCCGCGCTTCAACCCTCTCTCCTTCTGGCACACCGTCCGCGACTGCCGCGCTACCTGGTATTCGGCCGTGCCCACCATGCACCAGCTTCTGCTCGCCCGCCTCGGCAAGTCGAACGAGCGGCCCGCCGGCGCGGAGTCTCTGCGCTTCATCCGCTCGTGCAGCGCGCCGCTGCCGGTCGAGGCCGCCGAGCGCATGGAGGCGGTCTTCGGCGCGCCCGTGCTCGAAGCCTACGGCATGACCGAAGCTTCGCACCAGATGTGCTCCAATCCGCTGCCGCCGGCCGCGCACAAGTTCGGCACCGTGGGGCCCGGCACGGGTGTGAAAGTGAGCATTCTAGGCGCGGGCGGCAAGCACCTCGCGCCCGGGGAGCAGGGCGAGGTGATCATCCAGGGACCCAACGTCATCCAGGGTTACGAGAACAATCCCGAGGCCAACAAGACCTCGTTCCTCGATGGCTGGTTTCGTACCGGCGATGAAGGTATTCTTGATGCCGATGGCTACCTGCGGCTGGTGGGCCGCATTAAGGAGCTGATCAATCGCGGCGGCGAGAAAATCGGCCCGCCGGAGATCGACGAGGTGCTGCTGAGCCATCCAGCCGTGGATCAGGCGGTAACCTTCGGCGTCCCCCACCCCACCTGGGGCGAAGAGGTCGCGGCTGCCGTGGTGCTCAAAGAAGACGCCAAAGCCACCGAAGCGGATCTGCTCGCTTACTGCCGCGAGCGGCTGGCCGAGTTCAAGTGCCCTAAGAAGATTCATCTGGTCGAGTCGATTCCGCGTACGGCGACCGGCAAAGTGCAGCGGCGCGTGGTGGCCGCGGCGCTGGCGCCGCAGGCGCCCGGACATCCCGCCGGAGGAAGCCGGGGATGAAGTTCGTCATCGCCGGCGCCGGAGCGATCGGCGCTTACATGGCCGCGCGCATGGCGCAGGCCGGGCTCGATGTCACCGTCTTCGCTCGCGGCCCGCATCTGCGCGCCATGCAGGAGCGCGGCATTCGCGTGCGCAGCGCGGCAGGCGAGTTCCCCGCGTTCGAGGCGCGCCCCAAGGTCGCCGCCGGCCTCGACGAAATCGGCCCGAGCGATGTCGTCTTCCTCGGCGTCAAGGCCCACAGCCTCACCGATCTCGCGCCGCGTCTCCAGCCGCTGCTCGGCCCTGAGACCGCCGTGGTCAGCATGCAAAACGGCATCCCCTGGTGGTATTTCCAATACCATGGCGGCGAACTGGAAGGCCTCCGCCTCGAGCGCGTCGATCCGGGCGGCGTCATCGCCTCCTCCATCGAGGCCCGGCGCGTGGTCGGCTCGATCGTCTACTTGGCCACCACCATCGTCGAGCCAGGCGTGGTGGAGCACGTGGAGGGCAGCCGCATTACGCTCGGCGAGCCCGACGGCACGCGCTCCGAGCGCTGCCGTAGGATCGCCGAGGCGCTGATCGCGGCCGGCCTGCGCTCTCCCATCACCACGCACGTCCGCCAGGAAATCTGGGTCAAGATTCTGGGTAACGTGGCTTTCAATCCCATCAGCGCGCTCACCGGCGCCACCCTGGCGCAGATGGCGCGCGACCCGGAAGTTTCCGCGCTGGTGCGGCGTATCATGGGTGAGGTCGAGTGCGTCGCCGCGCGGCTGGGTTTTAAGCTGCCGGTGACGATCGAGCAACGCATGGAAGGAGCGGAAAAGGTGGGAGAACACAAAACGTCGATGCTGCAGGACCTCGAAGCGGGCCGCCCGATGGAGATCGAAGCCGTGGTGGGCGCGGTGGTCGAGCTGGGCGAGCGGCTCGGCTTGCCCATGACCAATACTCGCGCCATTTACGCCTGCGCCAGCCTGCTCGCCCAAACCGCGCCCCGGGGAGTTCGCCGATGAAAAACCGCTGGGTGCAGCTCGCCGGATCGCTGGTGGCGATGGTGATGATCGCCAACCTGCAATACGCCTGGACCCTGTTCGTCCCGCCCATGCGCGCCGCCCTGCACTGGAAACTCTCCGAGATCCAGTGGGGCTTCACGCTGTTCATCATCTGCGAAACCTGGGTGATGCCGCTTGAAGGCTGGCTCATCGACCGCATGGGCCCGCGCATCTTCATTACCATCGCCGGCGTGTTGTGCGGCGTCGGCTGGACGTCGCTCGGCTTTGTGAAGCAGCTCTGGCAGCTCTATGCGCTTTACGCCATGGCCGGCGTCGGGGCGGCGTTCGTCTATAGCGGCTCCATCGCTGCCGCGCTGAAATGGTTTCCCGACCGCCGCGGCCTCGCCTCGGGCCTCATCGCTGCCGGCTTCGGCTCCGGCTCCGCGCTGTTCATTCCGATCATCGCCGATATCATCAAGAATCGCGATTACAACACGGCCTTCTGGTACACCGGCATTTTTCAAGGCGTCGTCATTCTGGCCGTGGCGCAGATCCTGCGCAACCCCGACGCGGGCTTCGGCGCTTCAACGGCCGGCAGCAGGCCGGCCTCGCCGCGCGTGCGCCGCAACCCGGAGCAGTTCCGCACCGCCGAGATGCTGCGCGCGCCGCAGTTTTACGTGCTCTACCTGATGTTCGTGATGATGGCCACCGGCGGCCTGCTGGTCACCGCGCAGGCCGGCCCGCTAGCCCGCGAGTGGAAGATCAGCCTGGCCGCGCTCACCCTGGCCCTCACTCTTACGCGCGTGGCCAACGGCGTGAGCCGCATCTTCTGGGGCTGGGTGTCGGACCGCATCGGCCGCGAAACCACCATGGTGATCGGCTTCGTGCTCCAGGCCGCCTCGCTGCTCAGCGTGCTCTTTCTCGGCCGCCTTTCCGGCACGCTGTTTGCCGTCACGCTGGTGCTGACCTTCTTCACCTGGGGCGAGGTGTTCTCGGTGTTCCCGTCCATTACCGGCGACTACTTCGGCGCGCGCAACGCGGCGTCGAATTACAGCTTCGTCTACAGCGCCAAGGGCGTCTCGTCCATCATCGGCGGCGGCCTTGCCGCGCTGCTGTTTGAAAAATTCGGAAGCTGGTCGGCGGCGTTCTACGGAAGCGCCGTGCTGGCGCTGCTCTCGGCCGGTCTCGCGCTCGCCCTCAAAGCCGGCCCGCTCCCCACCAAGCACGACCGCGCCGTCGTTGCCGAAGCCGTTCCGGAGTGAATCCATCGACGGCCCTTCCTCGCCTGTCCCTCGCGAGCCGGCTCGAGGATCTTACCCGGGCGGATCGCACTGCCACCGTGAAATGCCCTGCTACCATTGGGGAACTGCACGAGTAAACGGTGGGAAAATGACTTCGGCTGCAACGAGCACGGTCGTGACCACACGGATATCGACTCGTGACCAGGTGCTGGGCTCGCTCGGCATCGGTCGGGAAGATTTTGTAGTCGAAATCGGCGCTGGACACCGGCCTTTTCGGCGGGCAAACCTGATCGTGGAAAAGTACCCCTTCGACCAGGTGGAGCGCATCGAAGAATGTGTTTCCCAGGCTCCGACCATCATTGCCGATGCAATCGCGCTGCCCCTCCCGGATAAAGGCTGCGATGTTCTGTTCGCCTCACACGTCCTCGAACACCTTCCGGAGCCGGCACGCCTTCTGGAAGAGGCCAGACGTGTCTCGCGTCACACCTACCTGGAATTTCCCAGCCCCGCCAGGGAGTTGATGTACGCCTGGTCCTTTCACAAGTGGTTGATCGAGGTCGAGGCCGCGCATCTGATCTTTTATCGCAACGACCTTCCGCAGTTGTTCGGAGACTTCTTTTATCGCCATCACGATTTTCTCTTCGACGCCTGGCAATCGCAGCGTCACGATCAGTTCAATTCCTCGATCTACGTCGAGCCCGAGGCGCTGAGCTGGGAATTCGCCGCGCAAACGGCGCTGGAGCATGTCCTGGCCTCCAGCCCCCGGGGGGCGGCCAAAGTAAATGTCGCTCCTGTGCAGTACGCGCGGTACACGTGGCGCCAGATTGCAGCCATCGCCGTCCAGAGCCTGCCCGGCAAGATGCTCGACTTGTTCCTCCAGCGCAAAGCCCGGCAGAACCGCAGGCCGGCCCATACCAGGCCGTTGACTCCGGAGCTGCTGGATCGCCTGGTCTGCCAGCGCTGCCGCTCTGGGCCCCTCCGGTTGGAATCCAGCCAGATTGTGTGCCAGTCCTGCCGTGCTGCGTATTTTCAGAAGAGAGGCCTGTTTGACTTCGGCGTGCCCATGGATTCTTGATGGCCGAATCCATCGGCGAGCAGACCCTTGATGGCAACCTCCCCGCCTCGCCAATTCGTGGATCGCGCGCTGGATAGACCTCGGTCTGCCGGCCCTGCGCGCGCCGCGCACCGTGGGCTCAGTCGAAGCGGGCTCGTTCCCGCCGTTTCGCTTCTGGCACTCGCATCGATCTACCTGCTTTACTTTCGCCACGCGCAATATGTCGGCGATGACTGGCTGCACCTGAATTTTTACCTGCACGCGCGGCACGGCGGGTTCTGGGACCACACGCGTGTGCTCCGGATGCTCGCTGAAAACCGCATGTACGGCGGATTTCAGCTTTTCTGGCTGAGCCAGTGGATGAACTGTTTTCTGGTCTGGGCCCTCGGGTATGCGCCGCGGGCTGCGTTCGCATTGGAGCTGCTGCTGCATACTGCCAGTGCCTTGCTGTTCTATGTCTTGTTGCGGCGGCTGCGGGTGGAGGCCGGGCTTAGCTATCTGGCGGCGGCGTGCCTGGTTCTGATTCCGGCGGCGCATGCGCCGATCTTCTGGCCCGTGAACTGCTCGTTCTACGAGTGGCCGCTTCTCTGGCTGCTGCTGTACCTGCTGGCGACGCTGGCGACGATCGAGGCCGGGCGATGGACGCTCCCGGCGAGCCTGGCGCAGGCGGCGCTGGCGCTGCTGGCGCTGTTTGCGGGCTCGCCGGAATTTCTGCTCCTGCTGGCAGCACCGTTGTGGCTGGCGTTGTGCTTCCTCGAGAGGAAGAAGATCCGCATGGCGGCCGCGGTGACCGCAGGGAACGGCGCTGTCATTCTGGGGGCGCTGGCGCTCTACCGGGCTTACATCCAGCGCCTGCATACCGGCAGCCTGCACTCGCAGCCGCGCTGGATCTGGAGCTGGGACTACTTCTGGTTTGATCTGCGGGGAACGGGTTCGGATCTGGCGCGGTTCAACGGGTTCTCTCGGAATGCCTATTATCAGTTGGCTAGATTCTGGCCGCTGGCGCTCGGCGCGGCGGCGGGGGCTTTGGTGCTTTTCGCGGCGCGTTCGCTGCTCCAGAAGCCCGGGCGGCAACCCGGCGAAGGCGCCGAGCAGCCGGCGTGGCGACTGGGGCTGTTCGCAGCGGGAATGGCGGCGCTGGCGTACGCGCCAATCGCCCTGCTGATCGGCAAGACGCTGCGGCACTACTACACCCTGAGCCCCTACCTGGCGTTGCTGCTGGCGCTGCCGGCAGGCGTGGGAAGACGCCGCTTCTGGGGGCTGGTTTGGGGGGCCGCGGTGTGCGGGTATTTTGCGGCATGCACGGTGGCGGAGATCGGGCAGTGCTGGATACCGCAGGCGCGAAGCTTGGAGGCGATCATCCAGCCGGTGGCGGCGCTCAACCACGTGCATCCTGACGATTGGATCGTGGTGTCGGCAGCGCCGCTCCAGATCGGCAGCGCTCCGCCTTTTGCGCTGGGTCTCGAGCCGGGGCCGTCGAACTTTGGGCTGTACTGGACCGGCGTTTCCGGGCTCGGGTTCGCTCGGGAGATTGTGGTTGGGAGCGGGCGGCTGCGGGTGTTTCAAGGGTATTCCACTTTCGACACCAGCCCCCACGACCTCGCGCAACGATTTTACGTGATTGCGCCCGACGCGACCGGGCGGTACACCCGGTGCCATTACGTTGCTTGGGAGAAGGAGCCGGGCCGTTACGAGTTGCTGCCGCTTAAGGATGCCGCGCCGCTCGACCGGGCGGCGGAGCTTCGCAGCCGCGAGGAGCTTCGCGGGCTTGAGCCGGACATTTACTTCGCCAAGACGCTTGAACACCGGAACGTCGCTGCGGTCTCCCAAGACCGCGGCCAGCGCGTGATACCCTGACGGGAAGCAATCACAACTTGCATGACCAAGGCACGCGTACCGCTGAGGGTGGGCTTTGTCGGCTGCGGGCGTGTTACACAGAGCCTCCATCTGCCGGCGCTTCAACGTCTGCCCATAGCTGAAGTTGTGGCTGCGGCGGACGCCGACAGCGCTTGCCTGCAGCGTACAGCCGACCGATACCGGATTGCAAAACGTTACGCCGACGCGCAGGCACTGATAGCCGACCCGGCCGTGGACGTGGTGGCAGTCTGCGTGCCGCCGCGCTTTCATGCGGAAATCGCCCTGGCCGCTCTGGACGCGGGAAAGCACGTCTT
>DASQHK010000007.1:0-12704 GCA_035632135.1 Bryobacterales bacterium | reverse complement strand
TCATGTGGTGCTGCAGGGTCACGTCGTGGATCTTGGTGACCATCCCCTCGTAAAGCGCGTCGCCGCGCCGGGTCTTGGGATCGAAGAAGTGTCCCGAAAAATTCCCCAGGTCCGTGCTGGCGGCGAAAATCACATCGATGCCGGGGACCGCTGCTATCTCCTGCGCGTTGGCGACGCCGATCGGCGTCTCAATCATGATGACCACCACCATGTTGTCATTGATGGTCTGGCGGTAGTCATTCCCCCACAGTTCGCGGTACTGGCCGCCGCCCATGCTGCGGCGTCCTACGGGCGGATACTTGGCCCACTTGACTGCCGCCTCCGCCTTCTCCACCGTGTCCACCGTGGGAACGATGATGCCCAGAGCGCCGATGTCCGTCGCTTTCTGGATATCGCTTTCGGTCGCGTCCGGCACGCGAACAAATGGGATCGCCGGAGTTCCCCGGCCGGCCCAGATCATGCGCGACACGTCCTCATAGGTCAGCGGGCTGTGCTGCATCTCGATCCACAGGAAATCGAATCCCGCGGTTGCCATGGCGCGATAGACGTTTGTGTCCGGCGAGGAGACGGTCCCGCCGATAATCGGCTTGCCTTCCATCAACTTCTGCTTCGCCGTGTTGTACATCCTCTGTTGCGCTTGGCTCGCGAGCGGAATTGCCAGGCACAGCGCCGCGCAGCCCAGCGCGGATAAGGAGATTCGCCTCACAGCCATAAACCCTCCTTCGTTCGCCGGGATTGCTGCTTGCCGTTCCCGGGTAAGTTGGAAGTATACACCAGCGGGGGTGGGCTCGACGGGACCAAGGAGGCTCAGCGCCAAGGAGGCTCAGAGCGCCGATCCGAGCAGGGCCATCACCCGGTCGCGATAGGTCCGGCTCAGGGTTAGCTCCGTTCCGTTGTGCAGCACCACCAGGTATTCGCCGTGAAAATACGGCCGCAGCTCCTTGATGCGGTCCACGTTCACGATGGTGGACCGGTGGATGCGCACAAAGCGCTCCGGATCGAGCCGCTCCTCCATCGCGCTCATCGTCTCGCGCAGGGCGTGCGTTTGCGGCCCCACGTGCAGGCAAACGTAATTGTCGGCCGCCTGCACCCACTCGATGTCCTCCATGGGCACAAAGAATACGCGGTCGGCGGTGCGGATGGCGAAACGCGGCGGCTGCCGCCGGGGGCGCATTTCCGCCAGCAGCCGCGACACGCTCGCGGCCTGGCGGCCGTTGCGCAGATAAGCCAGTTGCGTGCGCGCGCGCTCAAGGGTGATGGCGAAGCGGGCGCGGTCGAACGGTTTCAGCAGGTAGTCGAAGGCGTGCACCTCGAAGGCGCGCAGGTGCATATTCGTCGTAGGCGGTGACGAAAATCACCACCGGAATGCGGGCCGGCGGCAGCGACTCGAGCACCGCAAAGCCGTCCATTTGGGGCATCTGCACGTCGAGAAACAGCAGGTCGGCCTCCTGGGCCGATAGAAACTCCACCGCCTGCTGCGCGCCGGCGCACTCGGCCAGCACCTCGATATCCGGCTCGGCTGACAGCAGACGGCGGAGGCGCTTGCGGGACAGCCTCTCGTCGTCCACGATTACGGCTTGAATCTTATCCGGTCTCATTCCGTCGCCGCCGCGCTCCCTGTCGAAACCCTGGCGCCGAACCGCGGCAGCGGCCGGGCCCCCGTCTCATCCGTACTTCGATGTTAGACGAAACGGAATCTGAATGGTCACCTCGAAACCGCCCGCAGGGATGTTACATAACTCCAGGCGGTGCTCTGCTCCGTACAGCCGTTCCAGCCGCTCCCGCGTGGTGCCGAGGGCCGACGCCTTCGGGCGTCTTTCCCGGCTCGGACGTTTCGAGGCCGGGGCCGTCGTCGAAGACCTTCATCGACAGGGCGCCGTCCCGGCGGCTGCTCTCGATTCGCAGCATCGCGTCGCCGGCGCGGCGGGCCAGGCCGTGGCGCAGCGCGTTTTCCACCAGGGGCTGCAAGATCAGATTGGGCACCCATGCCCCGAGAGTCGCGGGATCAATGCGGAAGTCGATCTTCAGCCGCTCTTCGAAACGCATCTTCTCGATTTCCAGGTAACTCTTCAAGAAGTCCAGCTCCTCGCTGAGAGTCACCTCCTGGACGCCGACGTGAGCGAGAGTCAGGCGGAGGAACTCGCTGAGGCGCGCGATCATGCGTTCGGCGGCGTCGGGGTCTTCGTGCACCAGCTCGGAGATGGCGTGCAGGCTGTTGAACAGAAAGTGCGGGTGCAACTGCATCTTGAGCGCTTGCAACTGGGCCTTGGCCAATTGCGCTTCCAGGAGCGAGGTGCGCATCTGCCCCTCCTGGTAGCGGCGGTGGTAATTCCAGGCTTGCTGGCACATCAGCACCAGTCCGTATTGAAGCAAGCCGAAGTCCATCGAGTTCAAGATTGATTTGGCCGACTGCACGAATGTCGCCGGCGCCTTGTCAGGGGCGACGAAGGGCAACAGGAGTAGGTCCCAAACCCATTTGGTGCCCGCGGCCAGCAGCACCGCCGCGGCCACGTGGACGCCCGTGCTGACTCGCCATCGCGACTCCGTGAGCGGGAAGCGGTTTCCCAGCCACAGGATGGCGGGCATGGCCAGCGCCCACAGCCAGGCGTAACCCATCTCGGCGGTGAGAGCCTGCGTCCAGGAGAACAGATGGCCCCAGACGGCCGCGCGGTGATGCTCCTGGAGAGCATTCAACGCCCCATAAACCGTCCAGATGGCGAAGATCAGTGCGCCCTTGCGCCAATATGTCCTCATCGGCGACCTCTCCGCGTTTTCGCCATGCTACCACTCTTGCGCATCATCGCCGCCCGCTCTGAAGCAGCATCGTGCGGTCGATTTCTTCCAGCCGGCGGCGCACGTCCGCCGCGTTTGCCGCTTGCGGCGCCTGCTCGAGGTAAGCCGCGAGGTCGGAGCGCGCCGCCTGGAGCTGTCCCGCCTGGAGCCGGGCATAGCCGCGATACAACTGCGCGGTGGGAAACCGGGGCTCGATTTCCAGCGCGCGGCTGAAGCAGGTTTCCGCCCGCTTCCCATCTCCCTGGATAACGTGCAGCACTCCCAGATGAAACGGCGGCAGCGGAGAAGCGGGTCCTTGTCTTTGCGCGCTTTCCAGCTCCTGTTGCGCCTCCGCATATTTTTTCTGGTGCAGCAGAAGAATGCCCAGGTTCAGATGCGGCCGCCAGGAGCTTGCGTCGAGGGCAATGGCGCGCCGCAGGATCACTTCCGCGCGCGCGGGATCCTGGCGCCGCATGTATAAAACGGACAGATCGTTCAGCGCCTCCAGGAAATTCGGCGCCAGCCGGGTGGCTTCTTCCAGACGCTCGAGTGCGCCGGCTTCATCGCCCCGCGCGGCCCGCCGGGTCGCCTGGTCATACAAGCGGCGGGCTTTCCCCGGCACTTTTTCCGACAGACGGCCCGCGCTGATCACCACGTCGGCCCTGGGTCGCGGCGGTTCCAGGCTCGGGAGCGGCCGCAGGCCCGTCAGATTCACAAAAGCATTGGGCTCCGCGCTGTCCAGGGCGACATCATCGAGCGTATAGAGCCCTCCATTGCGGCGGATAGCCAGCCGGTAGTGTCCTTCCTGGCGAACCTGAATCAGGAAGCGCCCGCCGGACCCGGTGACGGCGCTCCCCACTACTGATCCGCTTTCGTCCAACAAGAGAACCTCCGTGTTCGGCTCGCCCCCGAGCGTCCCGGTGACGCTAAACCGCAAGGGCGTCTCTGATCTGATGTCCTTCTGCTCCGCTGCTCCCAGCACGGCGCAAAGCAGCAACGCCGCGCCCCACAGAATCCCGGTCGTTCGCATGGCCCCTCCCTCGGTTGTCGGTACCGGGCTCGGGGCTCGCGGCCTCTGGCCTCCCGCCAATGGTCAGTTCTCGTTCCGACTGTGGTCCGTGTGGACCTTATCCTCGCTTTCCTGTTCCCCCCAGCGAATGACGTGCTTTCGCTTGCAGCGCCGGCACAAAATCTCCACTCCGGCCGGCGTCAGCCGTGCCAGCAGATTGCCGCACACGCAGCGTTCCTCCTCCGCGGCGGGAGCCGGCGGCGGGGTTCCCGGATGGCAGGCCGCATCCACACGGTCTACAGTAAGGCAGCGTGGCCGGGGAAAACTATCCGAATCTTGCATCCATACTTGAATACGATAAGCGGGGAAAAACGGGAATGGATTTGGGGTGAAAGCCCGCGGCGCTGTGGCCAATTGCGGCGGGGAGTGGTGAGGGTTGCAGGCGGGGAGCAACGCCAGCCCCGGTATACTAAACAGAGCGGCATTCCTGTTTCCGCGACAACCGCTCCTTGCAGTCGCAAGCAGCCGCTTTCGCGATGTTTGGATCGGATTCGCCATGGATCGGCTTCTGCTTCGAGACGGAACCCTGGTGGACGGCAGCGGCGAGGCCGCGTGCGCCGGCGATGTGTTGATCGAGGGCGCCCGGATCGCGGCGGTTGGAAAATTCGAGCCGCCTTCGGAATGCCGCGTGATCGACTGCACGGGCCTTACCGTGGCCCCAGGCTTCATCGATTTGCACAGCCACTCCGATCTCCAGGTGCTGGAGAACCGGCGGGAGAAGGCCGCGCAGGGTGTGACCACGGAAGCGATCGGCAACTGCGGCTTCTCCGCTTATCCTTGCGGCCCGGACCGCGGCGCGCTCCAGGAATTCGCCAACGGAATTTTTTGCGGCGGCAACGATTGGGGGTGGACGAACGCCCGCGAGTATCTGGAGTCTGTCCGGAGGCGGGCCCGGCTGGCGCACGTGGCCTCGCTCGTCGGGCACGGCAGCTTGCGCATCGCGCATGCCGGGCTTCGCCACGGTCCGCTCGAAGAGGCCGCGCAGGCCGCCATGGAGCGGTCGCTGGCGGAGGCCCTCTCGGATGGCGCCAGCGGCTTCTCCACCGGCCTGATGTACGCCCCCGGCTCGAGCGCTCCTTTCGAAGAGATCCTGCGGCTCTGCCGCGTGGTGGCGCGGCACGGCAAACTTTACGCCACCCACATGCGCAGCTACTCCTGGCAATTGTTGGAGTCGCTCGAAGAGCAGCTCAAACTGGCCCGCGAAAGCGGCTGCCGGCTGCAAATCTCGCACCTGCAGGCAGTGGGGCACGCCAACTGGTCGAAGCAGGATCGCGCGCTGGCCAGGATCGAAGAGGCGCGGTCGCAGGGAGCCGACGTGGCCTTCGACATCTACCCTTACCAGGCCGGCAGCACGGTGCTGACGCAGCTTCTGCCGCAGCGGATGCTCGACGGCGGCATCCCGGCGCTGCTCGAGCGGCTTTCCACTCCCGGCCGGCGCGCGCAGATCGCCAAAGAGACGCAGGCGCAAGTCGCGCAGCGCTGGGAAGACATCTTCATCGCCGCGGTCGGATCGCAGAACAACCACGAATTGGTGGGCAAGAATCTGGCCGCCATCGCGGCCGCGCGAGGCCGCGAGCCGGCCGAAGTGGTAATGGATCTGCTCGTCGAAGAGCGCGCCGGCGTCAATATCGTTTCCTTCAATCAGAGCGAGGAGAACCTGCGAAAGCTTCTGACTCACCCGCTTTGCTCGGTCATCAGCGACGGCTTCTACGTGAAGGGCAAGCCACACCCCCGGCTGTGCGGAACATTTCCCTTCCTGCTGGGTGAAATCTGCCGCCAGCGCGGCTGGCTCACCTCGCCACAGGCGATTCACAAGGTCACGGCGCAGCCGGCGGAGCGGCTCGGGCTGAAAGACAGAGGTCTGTTGCGACCGGGCTGTTTCGCCGATGTCACCGTCTTCGACGCCGCTCGCATCGCAGGGCCCGCCACCTACGAGGCTCCGGAAACCCCGCCGGAAGGAATCCGCTTCGTTTTTCGAGAGGGTCGCGCGATCCACCCTGCGACCGGATCGGAACCAGAGCCGTTATGACCGCAGCTCGACGGCAGCGACCATGCCCCACGCCAGGGCAAACCGCATTGCCCCCTGCTAGCTTTTGCTGGTCTTAGCCGGTAGCGGCAGAATCATCGAGACCTGCTGCCGGTAGTGCTCATAGGATTCTCCGTGGTATCGCACCAGGTCGCGTTCTTCCAACTGAATCGCGATGAAGATGTACCCCGTTGTGGCGGTCGCGAACAGCAGATGCCCTGCCGTCATCTGTGGCGTCGACCAGAACGCCAGGAGGAAGCCCAGATAAATCGGGTGCCGCACCAGCTTGTAGAGCAGTGGAGTTCGAAACGGCACCGGCTTGTATTCCTCGCGCGACCAATACACCCACACCTGGCGTAAGCCGAAGAGGTCCCAGTGGCTGATCAAAAACGTCGAAAGCAACACAATCCCCCACCCCAGCCAGAACAGCGCCCAAAGCGCCGCGCGGACGATGGGGTTCTCGACGTTCCACAGGACGCCCGACAGCGGCTGCCATTGCCAGTACAGCAACACTAGCGTCAGGCTCGCCAGGAGCACGTAGGTGCTGCGTTCCACCTGCTTGGGAACGAACCGGGTCCACCAGGCTTTGAACTTCTGCCGCGCCATTACACTGTGCTGGATTGCGAAGAGCCCCAGCAGAAGCGCGTTGATCGCCAGCGACGGCGCAAACTGCCCCTGCGTACCCGAGTCGATCGACTTCGGAACCAGGAGGTTGCCGACAAACCCAATGGCGTAGAGAAACGTGACAAAGAACACGAGGTAGCACACGCCGCCATACCCCAGTGCGAGCACTCTTCCCATGACCGGCCTCCTTGTGGGGGCGAGTATAGCACGCCCCAATGACCACAGCGGCCAGGTGCCCGCCAGGGCCTGTTTTATCCAGACCGAGTTAGGAAGAAAGGTTGAGCTGGAGCCACGGGTCGGACTTGAACCGACGACCTGCGGTTTACGAAACCGCTGCTCTACCAACTGAGCTACCGTGGCCGACTGTCCTTCTTATAGCATCCGCGCGGACGTGGCTGCAACCGGCCCACCCGCTGGCGGGCAGCCAACGCCTTGTTCCGCAGCGAGCCCCGCGCCCCTGCCTCGCGCACCTCCCATCATCGTCCATCCTCCCTGATTCTTTTACCCCCCTTCTTTCATCTAACAAGGGCAGGCATACCGAGGCGGGTTCTACCTGCCGCGCAAGCCGGACGCCGGTCCGCCCTTGCCGCTATAATGAAAAGCTGACATTTTCCGTTTACGAGGAATTTGACGCATGGCTGCTGCTAACGTTCACACCTTCACCGACACTTCGTTCGACGCGGACGTGCTGAAGTCGGATGTCCCCGTGCTGGTCGATTTTTGGGCCGAGTGGTGCGGTCCCTGCCGCATGATGGCGCCCACCATCGACGCCATCGCCAGCGAGTACGCCGGCAAGGCCAAAATCGGCAAGCTGAACGTCGATGACAACCCGGCCACCGCCGGCCGCTTTCAAATCCGGGGCATCCCGACCTTGCTGCTTTTCAAGAACGGCGCCGTCGCTGAGCAGATTGTCGGAGCTGTAGGTAAGGACAAGGTGCAGAGCGTCCTCAACAAGCACCTGGCCGGCTAGGCGGGCGACCATGCGAACCGCCCCCATCACTCCGGCTGATCTGCGCGGCGTTTTCCCCGTGCCGCCGCTCTCGCGACGGGCGGACTCCCCTCGGACGATTGACTTCGCCGAGAACGAGCGCCTCGTCCGCCACATGGCGGCCGGCGGCATCACGCGTTTTATCTACGGCGGCAACGCGTTCCTCTACCACATCACGCTCGCCGACTACGGCGCGCTGCTCGACTGGCTGCACGGTTTTTCAGGCCAGCACCTCCCTATCCCCAGCGCCGGCCCTTCTTACGGCCGGGCGATGGATCAGGCTGCCCTGCTGCGCAAGCATCATTTTCCGTGCGTGATGCTGCTGCCGTGCGGCGATCCGCGCGACGCCGCCGGCCTCGAGCGCGGCCTGCGCGAAATCTCCGCCGCGGCCGAAACGCCGCTGCTTTGCTACGTGAAGGACGAGTCGAATTTCGGCTCCGACAAAGAAGCCGGCCTGGACGTGCTGGGACGCCTCGTATCTGATGGCGTCTGCGTGGCGATCAAGTACGCCATCGTGCGGCCCGATCCGGCCCACGACGCTTACCTCGAAGCCCTGCTCCAGCGCGTAGACCGCAGCCGCGTGATCAGCGGCATCGGCGAGCGGCCGGCCATCACGCATATGCGCGACTTCCAGCTGCCCGGTTTCACTACCGGCTCCGGTTGCTTAGCTCCGGCCTTGAGCAATGCGATCTTCGAGGCTTGCACGCGCGGCGATTGGGCCACAGCCGGGGCGATCCGCGCCGAGTTTCTGCCGCTCGAGGATTTGCGCGACCTGTGGAGCCCGTCAAAGGTCCTGCACTTCTCGACCGAGCTGGCGGGCGTGGCCGCCACCGGCCCGATTCTTCCGTTCCTTTCTCCGCTCTCCGCCGCCCAGATCGACCGCCTCCGGCCGGTGGCCCTGGCCCTGGTCGCCCGCAACGCGCAGGGTGCGCCGGTTCCTGCCGCCGCCGGCGTCAGCCCTCGCTGAAGCTGATCCGTCCCCCCGGGCCGTTCCCCGGCGGCGCGGCCCCGCATTGTACAATCCGGAAGGATGCGTTTCTGGAACCGCTGGAAGCTGCTGGCCGGCTATCTGGCCCGCCGCGAGCGCCTCGCTGCGCTCCCGGTCGAGTACATCGTCGAGACCACCGCCAAGTGCAATCTCTATTGCCCCATGTGCGTCCGCGAAACCTACAAGCAGCCCAAGGCCGACATGACGGATGAGATCTTCGAGCGGCTGGTTTCGCAGGCCGGCTCGAGCGCTGAGCACATGATGCTGATCGGCCTGGGCGAGCCCTTCATGGATCCGCAGATTTTCGAGCGCATCGAGTATTGCCGCCGCCACAACATCTCCACGCTGCTTTCCACCAATGGCACCTTCCTCGACGAAAAAACCGCCGAGCGCCTGCTCGCGAGCAGCCTCGACCACATCACGCTCAGCTTCGACGGCGCAGCCAAGGAATCGTTCGAGTTTTATCGCAAGGGCGCGAAGTTTGAGAAGGTGCGCGACAACTTCGTCCGCTTCGCGCGCCTGAAGCACAGCCGCCGGGCGAAGATCCAGGTCGTCGTGCAGATGGTGCGCATGGAGCGCAACCGCGACGAGGTCGAGGCGTTCCGCCGCTTCTGGGGAGCGGTCGAAGGCGTCGATCAGGTGCGCATCAAGGAAGACGAAACCAACCTGATGCGCCCCGCCGGCCACGAGGCCTCCGACTGGCGATACCCTTGCCACTACCTATGGCGTGGTCCGATGTATGTGAAGCAGGATGGCAGTGTCTACCCCTGCTGCCAGTCGTATATGCTGGGCGGCTCGCCGGTGGGCCACGTGGCCGAGGACTCGCTCGGCCAAATCTGGAACTCCGACGAGATGCGCCGCATGCGCCGGCTCCACGCCCGCGGCCAGGCCGGGGCCATCGACATCTGCTCGCGCTGTTGCACCACCATCCCGCACCCGGCGCTGGTGGCGGCAAGCCTCGTTCTGCACGGCTCTACGGTCCGGCGACTGTTACCCGCCATCGAGCGGCTGGCTTATTTTTCGCGACTCGGCCGCGGCTGGCTGCGCCCCTCGCAGCCCGTCGCCGAGACGCCCGACCAAGCGGAGCTTATTCAAATTAAAGGACTAAAGCCGTAGGGCCCAGCCGCCCCGCCGGTGCGACCAACGAAACCGGCCCCCTTGCGCGCCCCCCCGCCCGTGCCCGCGCGGAGTCGCGCTCTCGCAGCCCAGGCCAAGCCCCGTCTTGCCCGGTGGGGCGCCCCGTCCCCGGCGCCCCTCATGATCTCAGCAGTAGGTGTTGATTCCCCGTTGGTGCTGTGTTAGCTTGCAGTCGGGTTTTGGACGGAAGGGCCTGGACGGACTTGGGGGGTTCGGATGGCGCAAACGGGGCTGGGGAGCCTGAGTGTATTTTTCCCGGCGTATAACGATGCTCCTTCTTTGCCCGGCTTGGTCGAGCGGGCGTTTGCCGTGGCCGGCCGGCTGGCGGAGGACTTCGAGGTCATCGTTGTCAACGACGGGAGCCGGGACGAGACGGACCGGGTGCTGGCGGAACTCGCGGCGCGCTTCGGTCCCCGGCTGCGCGTGGTGCGGCACGCCGCCAATCTCGGCTACGGCGCGGCCGTGCGCAGCGGCTTCCACGCCGCTGCCAAAAACTACGTCTTCTATACCGATGGCGACGGCCAGTATGACGTAGGGGAGCTGCCGCTGCTCGCCGAGGCTCTGGGACCCGGAGTAGGTCTGGTCAATGGGTATAAGATCTCGCGCAGCGACGTCTTCTATCGCGTCTTGATCGGCAAGGCCTACCTCTGGACGGTGCGGCGGCTGTTTCATCTGGCCGTCCGCGACGTGGATTGCGACTTCCGCCTGGTGAAACGCTCACTGCTCAACGCCGGCGCGCTCGAGTCGACCAGCGGCACCATCTGCGTAGAGCTGGTCCGCAAGCTCCAGGATACCGGCTGCGGCGTGGTGGAAGTGCCGGTGCATCATCTGCCGCGGCTTCACGGCCGTTCCCAGTTCTTCCGTCCGCTAAACCTGATCCAGTCGGTCTGGCAGTTGATCGGTCTCTACTTCCGGCTCCAGAATTCTCGCGAGCGGGAGGCCGCTCAAATGCCGTATCCGACGGAATCGAGGTAAGGCGAGCGCTTGCTTTCCTTTTACCAGGGCAAGAAGGTTTTCATCACCGGCGGGCTGGGTTTCATCGGCAGCAATCTCGCTGTGGCGCTGGCCCGCCGGGGAGCTGACGTCACGGTAGCCGATTCGCGCGAGCCGGCCTGCGGCGCGAACGATTTCAACCTGGCCGAGGAGGCCGGCCGCGTCCGGCTCCTCATCGCGGATATCGGCGACGCCGCGCGGATTGGGCCGGCCCTGGCCGGCTCCGATGTGATTTTCAACCTCGCCGGCGAGATCAGCCACATCCACAGCATCCGTTTCCCCGAGCGCGACCTCGACCTCAATGTCCGCTCCCAGCTCGGGTTCCTCGAATCCTGCCGCCAGGCCGCCCCGCGCGCGCGCATCATTTATGCCAGCTCCCGCCAGGTCTACGGCATTCCCGATTACCTGCCGGTGGACGAGCAGCATCCCGTCCGGCCCGTCGATTTCAACGGCCTCCACCTGTGGGCGGCCGAGAACTACCACTTCCTGTTTTCGAATCTCTACGGCCTGGACGTCGCCTGCCTGCGTCTTACCAATGTCTACGGCCCGCGCCAGGCTTTGTTGCGGCCCTGCCAGGGCTTCATCGGCGTGTTTTTCCGGCTGGCCTTGCGCGGCGAAAAGATCGAGGTCTTCGGCGATGGCCGGCAGCTCCGCGACATGCTCTACGTGGATGACGCGGTGGACGCTTTCCTGCTTGCCGGCGCGACGCCCTTCGTGCAGAAAGTCTACAACGTGGGCGGCGCCCCGCCCTCCAGCCTGCTCGAAATCGCCCAGGCGGTCGCCCGCGCGGCGGGCGGCGTTCCCATCGAGTGCATTCCGTTTCCCGAGGACCGCAAGCCGATCGACATCGGCAGCTACTACTCCGACATCACTCGCATCCGCGGCGACCTCGGCTGGGAGCCGCGTACCGATTTCGAGCGCGGCGCGGCCGAGACGGTTGCGTTTTACCGCCGCTTCGCCGAACACTATCTACATGGCCCGGTCCATCCCCTTTGTCAACTTGAAACCCGCGCTCGACAGTTGCCGGCAAGAGTGGCAGGAGCGGCTGACTAAGGCGATCAACCGCGCCTGGTTCATTCTCGGCGAGGAGGTAGCCGCCTTCGAGCGCGAGTTTGCGTACTTCTGCGGCTCGCCGTTTGCCGTGGGCGTGGCCAGCGGCACCGACGCCCTGGAAATCGCCCTGCGCCTCGCCGGCGTCACCGCCGGTGGCGCCCCCCAGGAGGTGATCACCTCCCCGCTCACCGCCGCCTTCACGGCCCACGCCATTCTCGCCGCCGGGGCCACTCCCGTCTTCGCCGACGTGCTCGACGACACGCTGCTGCTCGACCCGCGCGCCGTCGAGGCCAGGATCACTCCCCGCACCGCCGCCATCCTGCCGGTCCACCTTTACGGGCAGACCTGCGATCTCGAAGCGCTCGCCGCGCTGGCCGCCCGCTCCGGCGTCGCGCTCATCCAGGACGCCAGCCAGGCTCATGGCGCCGACTACAACGGGCATCCCCTCAGCGCCTGGTCGCCCCTCATTGCCTACAGCTTCTACCCAACCAAGAACCTCGGCTGCCTGGGCGACGGCGGCGCCCTGCTGGTGGGAAGCGCCGAGCACGATCGCCACGCCCGCCTGCTGCGCGATGGCGGCCGCGATCCCAAAATTCCCGGGAGCCACGTCAGCCTGATGCCCGCGCGCAACTCCCGCCTCGATGAAGTGCAGGCCGCTCTGCTGCGTGTCTTCCTCCGCCGTCTGACGGAGTGGAACGAGCGCCGCCGGCACTTGGCCACCGTTTACGACGGCGAGCTGTTCGGGATCCCGGCGGAGTGGCTGCGGCCGGTGGGACGAACCCCCAACGGCTCCCACGTCAGGCACCTCTATGTTGTCCGGGTCCGGCGGCGCGAGGAACTGATCCGGTATCTCGCCGAGCAGGGGATCGGCGCCGGCGTCCATTATCCTGTGCCCCTGCACCGCCAGCCCGCCTTCGAGACGCCGGACTCCTGCCCGGTCGCCGAGCGCGCCGCCGCCGAAGTGCTGTCACTTCCCATGTGGCCTTTCCTCGCCGAGGAACAGGCCCGCTTTGTCGCCGCCCAAATCTGGAAGTTTTATCTGGGATAACCTCAG
>DASQHK010000006.1:0-4541 GCA_035632135.1 Bryobacterales bacterium | reverse complement strand
GGACGGTACCGCCTGGAGCTGGAACAGCCTGGCTTCAAACGTTTCGTGCAGGAACCGATCGAGGTGCGCGTGCAGCAGTTCGTTTCGCTGAACCCCGTGCTCGAAGTGGGCCAGGCAACGCAAACGGTCGAAGTGACCGGGCAGGTGGCGCTGCTCGACTCCGCTACCAGTTCCCTCAGCCAAGTGGTCGAGAACCGGCAGGTCACGGAGCTGCCGTTGAACGGCCGGAACACGCTGGCCCTGGCGGCGCTCACGCCGGGGATCCGCACGCACGGCCAGTTTCTTCAGAATACGGCGACGCGCAGTTTCGCCGGCTGGGGGAATTTCTCCTCGAACGGCGGCGTCGCCGACGCCAACGAGGTCCTGGTGGACGGCGCCGCGGTCACGATGTTCCTCATCAACCAGCCCAGCCTGATTCCGCCCGTGGATGCGACGCAAGAGTTCCGGGTGCAGACCAACAACTATTCGGCCGAATTCGGGCGAAGCGCGGGCGCGGTGGTGAACGTCAGCATCAAGTCCGGGACCAACCAGTTGCACGGCTCGCTCTACGAATTCCTGCGCAACGACCAACTGGACGCCAATGATTTCTTCCAGAATCGCGCCGGACAAGCCCGGCCCAAGCTGGCTTACAACCAGTATGGGTTCGCCACCGGCGGGCCCGTTTGGCTGCCGCATGTTTACGACGGCCGCGACCGGACTTTCTTTTTCGTCAACTTCGAGGGCTTCCGGCAGCGCCAGGCGATGGCGCTGACCACGACCGTGCCCACCGCCGCCCAGTTGCAAGGCGATTTTTCGCAAACGTTCAATGCGTCGGGCCAGCCGGTCATCATCGCCAATCCGTTTTCCGTCCACAACGGGCTGCGGGACCCGTTCCCCAACAACCAGATCCCCCAAAGCATGTTCGACGCGGTCTCCAACAAACTGCGCGTCAACGGGCGCGTCTGGGCCCTGCCGAACGGCCCCGGCGCTGCCTTCACCGGCGTGGGCAACTTCTCTACTTCCGCCGTGCAGCCGATCGACGAGGACCAGGTGGTCACCCGCATGGATCATGCCATCGGCTCCAAGTGGAAGGTGTTCGGGACCTATGCGGCGCAGTCGTTCGCTTTGGGCGGGTTTGACCCGTTTCGCAATGGCACGGATTTTCTCACGGTAGGCGGCAACGAATCCAACCTGACGCAGACCGCGGTGCTTGGAGCCACGGCGTTGTTTTCGCCCAGCTTAGTTGGGGAGTTCCGCTCGTCTTTCTCGCGCTTCCGCAATAACCGCATTCCGAAATCGGACGGCTTCGACCTCACCACCATCGGCTTTCCGTCGGCGGTGACGAGCCTTCAGCAGTTTCATGCGTTCCCAAGGCTGACGTTTAGCGGGGTGGCCAGCCTGGGCAAGCTGAGCACCAGCGAGATTCGCCGCATCGCCAACAACTGGAACCAGAGCGCCTCGCTCACCTGGATTCGCGGCGGCCACGCTTTCAAGTTCGGCGGGCAATTCCGCCTCCAGCAGCTCAACGATGTTCAAGTGGACGACTCCTCCGGGAGTTATACCTTCAACCAGCAGTTCACGGCGATGGATCCGTTTAAGAGCAGCTCCACGAGCGGCAACACCGTGGCATCGTTCCTGCTCGGGATTCCCTCCTCGGGAAGCATGGGGCTGGGCGAGCACCTCGCCCTGGAGCGCCGCTATTTCGGGTGGTTTTTCCAAGACGACTGGAAGCTCACCCGCAAACTGACACTGAACCTCGGCTTGCGCTACGATCTCGAGCTTGGCCCCACAGAACGGTACAACCGCCAGAGCTACTTTGATTTCGCGGCGGTGGCGCCGATTGCGCAAGCGGCCGGCGTCAACGTCCCGGGCGCGCTCCACTTGACGGATGACAAGACCCGCGCGCCGGAGCAAACCTATTGGCGCGAGTGGGGACCCCGTTTCGGCTTCGCCTACCAGTTGCTGCCCAAGACCGTGCTCCGCGGAGGCTACGGCATCTTTTGGCTTCCGGGTGGGCTCGAAACCTCTGGAACCTCCACGAACAACCCGACCGCTACCATCAGCACGCCGTTTGTCAGCTCGCTCGATAACGGCGTTACGCCTCACGATCGCTGGAGCAATCCCTTCCCCAATGGGTTGATCCCGCTGCTCGGGAACTCGCAGGGCTTAAACACTCTGGTCGGGCAGGGCCTGGGCGTCTTCCTTCGCGGCGGTCACCAGGGCTACACGCAGCAGTGGAACTTCGACGTGCAGCAGCAACTGGCCTCCGGCCTGGCTGTGGATGTTGCCTATGCCGGCAGTCACGGCGTGGGGCTGCCCGGATCGATCCAGATCGATCAGCTCCCTGACCAGTTCTTGCAGCTCGGCACGGCGCTCAATCAGCAAGTCGCCAACCCTTTCTTCGGGCTGGTCAGCGTGGGCACGCTTTCCCAGCCAACCGTTTCGCGAGGCCAGCTCCTGCGGCCGTATCCGCAATTTACCGGCGTTTCGCTCGGCTCAACCAATGTCGGCTCCTCGATCTACCACTCGATGCAGATGAAAGTCACGAAGCGCTTCAGCGACTCCTTGGTTGCCGTGTCCTACACAGTGAGCAAAGGGATCGGAGACTCGGAGGCCGTCGTGGGTTGGCTGGAGCAGAGCGGAACGCCCAGCGGCTTCATGGACAATTACAACCGGCGGCTCGATCGCTCCCTCAACGCGTTCGATAGCCCGCAGCGGCTCGTCGTCTCCTACACCGCCGCCCTGCCTGTGGGGAAGGGGAAAAGGTGGCTGGGAAATCCGGGCAAGATCGGCGCGCTGATCTCGGGGTGGGAGGTCAACGGGATCTACACGGCGGAGAGCGGCACGCCCCTGTTCCTGGGCACTTCGTCGAACCTGACCAATTCCTTCGGCGGAGGCTCGCGCCCCAACAACAACGGCCACAGCGCCCAGGTCTCTGGTGATGCGCACGATCGCCTGAACCGGTGGTTCGATACCAGCGTATTCAACCAGCCGCCGGCCTTCACCTTCGGCAACACCAGCCGAACGCTGCCAGATGTTCGCGATCACGGAACCAACAACCTGGACCTCGGCCTGATCAAGAACAACCGGTTCTGGAAAGACGGACGGGTCAACTTGCAATTTCGGAGTGAGTTCTTTAACATCTTCAACCGTGTGCGGTTTGGCGATCCGGGCCTGACTTCCGGGACGCCGCAGTTCGGGGTGGTGACCAGCCAGGAGAACTCGCCTCGCTTGATACAGTTCGCTCTGAAACTTCTTTATTGACCGATGCAGTGAGAACCCTGTTCGGGAGCGCGCTACTTTGCGCAGTGACGCTTTCCGGCGCCGAGCCGAACGGATACGTGGGATCGCAGGCCTGTGCTGCTTGCCATCCAACCCAATACTCGCGCCAGTCCAAGAGCGCCCACGCCCGGAGCCTGTATCCGGCGGCGCAGCACCCGCTCGCCGGCTTCTTCACCCCGGCCGATGCCGTGGTGCGGCCGCCGAACTTTCACTTTCTCTTCCGGCGGTCGGCCGAGGGACTGCAGGTTCGGGCCGACGACGGCCAATATGTGATGGAGCTTCCCCTCGACTGGGCTTTTGGCGCCGGCGAGCACGCCGTGACCTTCGTCAGCCGGGTGGACAATGAGTTTTACCTCGAGCATTCCCTCAGCTACTATCCCGACATCCGCTCCTTCGACTTGACCCCTCGCCATGAAGAGCTTCCCGCCGGAACGCTCCAGCAGGCGATGGGACAGCCGCTCCGCATCCAAAGCCCGCGGTTCACCGCGGTGGATTGCTTCCAATGCCATTCCACAGGTCCAGTGTCGGTGGGCGCTGCCGGCCGCATCGAGGTCACCGAGCCTGGCGTGAGGTGCGAGGTGTGCCACGGGCCGGGTCGCCTCCATCGCGAAGCAGCGCTTCGAGGCGATCTGGCGCAGGTGCGGCAACTGATCCAGAAGCCGAGCCGCCTTTCGAGCGAGGAACTGAACCGCTCCTGCGGCCGCTGCCACCGCGTCATGAGCGGCGATTCGGCGAGCTTCAACTGGGACTCTCCGTGGAACGTGCGTCACCAGCCGCCGTATCTTGTCCAGAGCCGCTGCTTTCGGGACAGCGCCGGCCAGCTCTCGTGCCTGACTTGCCACGACCCGCACGATCCGGTGAGACGCAACGACCCGGCGTATTACCGGGTTCGCTGCAACGGCTGCCACCGCACCGGTCATCACCCGCCTCAGAGGATCTGCCTGGAGGAGAAAGATCCCGACTGCACAAGCTGTCATATGCCGCTCGTCACGGCGAGCCAGCACCTGAAGTTCAAGAATCACTGGATCGGTATCTACCAGAAGGGCGCTCCACTTAAGCCATTGGCGCGCGCGAAAGGAGGGAGTCCGAACTGAGGCAGGAGGTCGGTCACCGTGGGAGTTCGTGCGCGACGGCTTTGTTATGATTGGTCCCGCGCGCCGGCCGCGCGTGCGACTGTGTGACTCCACATGCGCTGGCTCCTTCCCATACTCTCGATGATCGCGGCCATGGGGCTGCGCGCGGCGACCGGAGAGGAGGAAGTGGGCAGCAAGACCTGCGGC
>DASQHK010000005.1:0-6876 GCA_035632135.1 Bryobacterales bacterium | reverse complement strand
GCTCCAGGCACCGCCGCACGTCGTCTTTGGTCGTGCCCGGCTCGAGGCCCATGAAGGTGTACGGGAAATTGTTATCCTTGAAGTTGTATTGCGGCGGGAAGTAATAAGCCTCGGGCTTGCCTTTGCGGCCCACGCGCCGGGCGTGCTCGTCCATCTGGTGCATGTGGTGGGGGATGGGACCGAGGTTGTCGAAGAACTTGCAGAGCACGTTCCAGCCGCCGCAGCGTGCCATCACGTCGCCGCCCAGGAACACGTCGCCGAGCGTCTCGATGGCCTCCTTGAGCAGGACCTTCTTGGGCTCGCCGCCGTTTTCGACGATGATATAACTGAGACCTTCGTCGGGCGCCGTGCCCGGACCGTTGTCAGCGTTGGTGGTGGAGGAAAACCAGCGCTCATCGATGCCGCCGCGATGGGCGCCCAAGGCATAGAGGTCTTGCTGCGCGAGTTTGAGACGGCCGCCCGGCATCAGGAACGACCGGGGTACCCAGCACGGGGCCAGCCGGACGATGCCGTCGCCGGCCGCGAGAGCATGGCGAAGAAGCTGCGTATTCTGGGACATGGCAGGTTTTCCACGGGCAGCGTAGCGTAACAGGAATAGATCTGTCAACTTTGACGAGTTGACAATAGCAGACTAAGGTTTTATGATAAGACTGTAGTGAATCACGGGCCTTCGGACTTCGGCCCGTAGTTTCTTCGCAGGGTGCTCTCATGATTCGTTTCGACAAACTGACCGAGAAGGCCCAGGAGTCTATCCAGCAAGGCCAAGCCCTGGCCTCGGAGCAGGGCAACCAGCAGATTCATCCCTTGCATTTGCTGATCGCGCTGGTCGAGCAGCCGGAGGGGATCGTGCAGAGCGTGCTCTCCAAGTGCGAGGTCCCGCCGGCGGCGATCTCGCACGAGGCCCGGCGGCTGCTGGCGTCGGTCCCTAAAGTCAGCGGCGCGCAGGCGGGAGTATACCTGACGCCCTCGCTCAACGAACTGCTCGAGCAGGCGTTCCAGGAAGCGGACCGGTTCAAGGACGAGTATGTATCAACAGAGCACTTGCTGCTCGCCATGAGTTCGCTGAAAAACGACCCGGCGGGCAGCCTGCTGAACCGGGCGGGGGCGACGCACGATGCGATCTTGAAGGCGCTGGTGGGCGTGCGCGGCACGCAGCGCGTGACGGACCAGAATCCCGAAGCCAAGTATCAGGCGCTGGAGCGGTACGGGCGGGACCTGACCGAAGCGGCGCGGCAAGGCAAGCTCGATCCGGTGATCGGCCGCGATGACGAGATCCGGCGCGTGATCCAGGTGCTATCGCGGCGCACCAAGAACAACCCTTGCCTGATCGGCGAGCCGGGGGTGGGCAAGACGGCGATCGTGGAGGGGCTGGCGCAGCGGATCATCGCCGGCGACGTGCCGGAGCCGCTGAAGTCGAAGCGGCTGGTGGGGCTCGACCTGGGATCGATGGTCGCAGGCACGAAATTCCGCGGCGAGTTTGAAGACCGGCTGCGGGCGGTGCTGAAGGAAATCCAGGAATCGAACGGCGAGATCATCTGCTTCATCGACGAGATGCACACGCTGGTGGGAGCGGGCGCGGCGGAGGGCGCCATCGACGCGGCCAGCATGCTGAAGCCGGCGCTGGCGCGGGGCGAGCTGCGCTGCATCGGCGCCACCACGCTGAACGAGTTTCGGCGCCACGTGGAGAAGGACGCCGCGCTCGAGCGGCGCTTCCAGCCCGTGTTTGTCGGCGAGGCATCGGTCGAGGACACCATCGCCATCCTGCGCGGATTGAAAGAGCTGTACGAGATTCACCACAGCGTGCGGATCAAGGACGCGGCGCTGGTGGCGGCGGCGACTCTGTCGCACAGATACATAACGGACCGTTACCTGCCCGACAAGGCGATCGACTTGATCGACGAGGCCGGCTCGGCGCTGCGCATGCAGATTGACTCGATGCCGGTGGAGATCGACCAGCGCGACCGGCGCATGGTGCAGCTCGAGATCGAGCGGCAGGCGCTGAAAAAGGAATCCGACCGGGCGTCGAGCGAGCGCCTGCGGGCGATCGAGAACGAGATGGAAAAGCTGCGCGCCGAGACGGCGGTCCTCAAAGAGCGCTGGGAGCGCGAGAAGGCGCTCATCCTTCGCGTGCGGAAGCTGAAGGAGGAGCAGGAAAGTCTGCGCCAGGAAGAGGAGAAGGCTACGCGCGAAGGCGACCTGGGCAAGGCTGCCGAGCTGCACTACGGGCGGCTGGTGGAGGCGGAAAAAGAGCTGCAAGAAGCCACGGCGCAACTGGAAGCCGAGCAGAAAAACTCACCAATGCTGCGCGGAGAGATTGACGAAGAGGACATCGCCCGGGTGGTCGCCAAGTGGACGGGGATTCCGGTGGCGCGAATGCTCGAGGGCGAGATCGCCAAGCTGGTGCACATGGAGGACCGGCTGCGGCAGCGGGTGATCGGCCAGGAGGAAGCGGTGACGCGCCTCTCGAACGCCATCCGGCGCAACCGCGCGGGCCTGGGCGACCCGAAGCGGCCCATCGGCAGCTTCATCTTTCTGGGACCGACGGGGGTGGGCAAGACGGAGCTGGGTAAAGCGCTGGCCGAGTTTCTGTTCGACGACGAGAAGGCGGCGGTGCGCATCGACATGACCGAATACATGGAGAAGCACGCCGTCTCGCGCATGATCGGCGCGCCGCCGGGGTACGTGGGCTACGAAGAGGGCGGGCAACTGACGGAGCACGTGCGGCGGCGGCCTTACTCGGTGGTGCTGTTTGACGAGATCGAGAAGGCGCACCCGGAGGTTTTCAACGCGCTGCTGCAGATCCTCGACGACGGAAGAATGACGGACGGCAAAGGCCGTACCGTGGACTTCAAGAACACGGTCATTATCATGACCTCCAACGTCGGCTCGGCAACCATCAACCAGATGGGGCCGATCGGCTTCTCGCTCACGCACGACACGCAGAAGAAAAACGAGGACGCGCGCAAGCGGCTGCTGGACGCGCTGCAGAAGGCCTTCCGGCCGGAGTTTCTGAACCGCGTCGACGACATCATTGTGTTCAACAAGCTGGGCAAGGCGGAGATCGAGCAGATCATCGACCTGCAACTGCGGGCGCTGCGAGCGCAACTGGCTGAAAAGCAGCTCACGGTCGAGGTGACGCCGGCGGCGCGCGAGGCGCTCATCGCCGAGGGCTACGATCCCAACTACGGGGCGCGGCCGATGAAGCGGGCGATCCAGCGGCTCTTCCAGGACCCCCTGGCGCTGCGGCTGCTGAGCGGGGAGTTCCAGGCCGGGGACGCCATCATAGCGGATGCCGTCGATGGGCGGCCGGAACTGCGGTTTGAAAAGAAGGTGCGGGAAAAAGAGACGGTCGAGGTGTAGCGCCGCTACGGCGCCGGTGGCCGGCGGATCATGCCGTCGACCACGGCGATCAGGGCGTTCAGCTTTTCCTCGGTGTGCTGTTGCAATTCCGCCAAACGGCGCTGAGCTTCGGCCAGGCGCTGCTGTTCTTCCGTCAGGCGCCGGAAGCCCTCCCTCACCTCATCCTGAAGCAGCTTTTGCCCTTCGGCGAGGGCCAGAACGGCGACGCTGATCTCGCGCTGAAAGCGATCGACGTGCTGGGTCAGCGCGAGCCGCTGCTCAGCCAGGCGGCCGACCAGCGAGACGACATCGTTGATGTCCATGCGTATCAACTTAACACAGCCCGTCAGCCCAGCGGCCGCGGGGCGGGCGACATGACCAGGTGCGGCGCGTAGCGGGCGATCATCTCGCGGGCGATTTGGGCGCGCCGGACTCGCTCGCGCGACATGGCGATCACGGTATTCCCAATATGTGTACCGCTGGGGTAGACATCGGGCGAGTTGCGCAGGCCGAGCTTCACGTAGACCGGCGCGGCCACGCGGATCAACTCCGGCAGCTCGTAATAGCGGATGAAGCCGCCGATGTTGTCCGGGGCCTCGATGTAGAAATCGATCGGGGCGTCGATAGCGGCGCGGATGGCGGATACCTGGGAGAGCGTCAGGTCCGAAGGGACGTTGATGGTCGTCGCGCCGAGGTCTTCGAGCAGTCGCGCGGAAGCTGGATTCGCCGGCGCCATCATCACCGACGTCTTGATGATCAGCGAGCCGGGCAGCTCGCCCGCTTTCTTCATGCGGCCCATGACCGCGAGCAGGCCGAGGTCGGAGACGAGCACGCTCTCGATGCCCAGTTGCACGGCGCGCTTGACGTCTTCGAGCGCGTAGACCAATTGGTCCACCCCGCGCAGGGATAATCCCAGCGTCTTGCCCGCCGCGGCGTAAGCCTGTGCGCCGATGTCGAAGGTGGCGCGCGGGCCGATGAACAGGTTCACCTCGATGGCGGCGCGCCGGCCGAGCGTGGCCATCTCCGAAATCTCATCATCGGTCATGAGCAGGATGCCGCTGCCCTGGCTGACGCGATGCACGGGCACGCGGCGGCGGGCAGCTTCGTCGAGGACGGCGGCGAGCACGCGCGGGCCCTCGGTGGAGGGAATCTCGATGCGGTACTGGCCGCCGTCGGGGAAACGTTTGGCGGAGGCCGGCGGCTCCGGGGGATCGGCGCCGGGCAGGCCCTGGCGCTCGAGCGAAGCGCGGGAGTCTTTCATAGGGGCATTATATAACTTCCCTGCTCCCCAAAACTCCTATCAATCACGTCCGGTTGAGAAGCTCGCGGAAATTTGCTTCGACGTCTTCCCGCAAGGTTCGGTGGCGTTCAATAAGTGACCTGCGGCGGGCGTACATTGGCGCGATGGCCTCTTGAAAGTCATGATGGGGTATAACAACGTGCATGCTCTCGAATCGCTCACGCGGAAAGTCGCCTATCCCCCACAGGGCTGTGCGGTTTGCCTGAAATTCGGCGCTGTAGTGTCCGGCAAACCATTCCAAGTTGATAGCGTCGGCATACTTACTCTTGGGGCGAATAGCGTAGGCGTCCTCGTGCACGATAAGGCTCTTGGCCGTGACCACGATAAGCCGGCCGGCGTAGCCCTTCCTCGCAACGACGATGACGGGGCCAAGCAGAACCGCAAATTCATTTTGCCTCGCCTCGCTTTCGTCCAGATGGCCCATCGGCTCTATGGATGGACCGTAAACAGGGATGGTGCGGCCGCTAACCGGCTGATGAGCATAGAGAAATTCCTCTGTGAGATCAGTCGTGTTTGGCAAAATATCAAAAAATCCTTCGGCTTTGCCAGCGAATAGGATTTTTCTTGCTGGCACTTCCACGCGGATGGCCTCAAGCGCGGAAAGCCGCAATTGTTCGTTTTGAATACTATTCGGAGTCTCAGCCATACCCCAGCCTCACAAGGTAAACGTCCCAAGTATCTTCTCGGCTTGGATCAGCAGTTTTTCAAAGCGGGCGACCGATACTTCAACGGGACGCACGCGCCGGAGATGATACTCACAGGACAAGGAGTAGAATGTTTGGTGGTTTACTGAACTCATCGGCACGAAGCCGCACTTCCCAGGCCGCTCAATCTTGCGATATTCCCGCTCTACCTCCTCCAGATCGTTTTCCAAAATGCGATATCGCTTTTTCCCCTTCTGGAACCCGTCGTGATCCACGATGTAGTGCCAGATCGGCTCCGTTTGTATTGCCCCTCGCTCCGCCTGCCTGCGCCGCGTAAAAAAAAGGACATATGTCTTTTCCGTAGTGTATGGTTCAAAGACACTCGTGTGGAGCGACAGTACGGCCTCCATCGTCACGTCCAGAAGCAGCCGCTGGCGAAATCTGGCGTAGCTGCTGTTTTCCACCAATCCGTCAGGTACGATGACGGCTGCGCTACCGCCAAACTTCAAAGCATTGACAATTTTTTCCAGAAATAGAAGTTCATATCGACGGCTCCTGGCATAGACAAACTCATCGATGGGCGCGCTACCGCTGTATTTGCCGTAAGGTATGTTTGCCAGTATATAGTCGTACAATCCTTTTCCGAGAGTTTTGAGGGAATCTGGTGTTGTGCGAATATTGATTCCCCCGTCGTCCGCCATCATCATATTGGTGCGGGCGAATGGAACGGACACCTCATCGCTGGTATCAAATCCGTAAAAGGTTCGCGCTCTCAGTGAATCCATCACAGTGTCGTCAAGCAGCTTGGACATACGATATTGCTCTTGAAGAAGAAGAAATGCTTCAACGAGGAATCCACCGGTGCCACATGCGGGATCGCAAATGCTAAGTGGCCGCGGGGTTTGCTCATCGTTCAAACGCAGACGCACAATTGATTTTATGAGGTGCCTGGGCGTGTAGAACTCACCGAAATCGCTTTTGATTGTTGGATTGGCTAGGGCCTCGTACACAAGACCAAAAAAATCGAAGTCGCTATTATATAGAGTGTACCGCGATATTTCATCGTGAATCTGGGCGCAGCTGGGGGCCTGCAATTTTCGGTCGACTGATAGGGCCTCCTTTAAATGGGAGAAGGGTCCCAGGGCAACCAAATCGTCGATCGCTGCCTTGACATCACGGTTCATTTGACCGCGTCGCCAATCACCCCAGAGTAGGATGGATTTGGGAATGGTGCGTTTCTTAGCTTGCTGTTCGCTGATAAGTTTCAGGATACAAAAAGTAAGGGTGGTCTTAATCATCGAGGCTTCGCTGCCCTTACTAATCCCAGCTGCCCGATAAATCTGGCGCAGCGCCCACAATGATGCGCGGAACTGATTTGGATCTGGCCCCATAGTCGTGCGAGGCGTGTGATATGCGACATTTGATAAGCCGGAATGGGGGTATCCACTTGAGTCAGGTAGCCCCCATACGTTGTGGTTTCAGGACCAGCCGGCCTGAGCAGTCCTGACGATCGACCGGTAAGTGTTTGGTTCCACTGCGACTGCCTGCTGGACGAGCCGAAAGAACAGTTTTCCCCGGCTGCGCGACTTCCGG
>DASQHK010000004.1:0-3265 GCA_035632135.1 Bryobacterales bacterium | reverse complement strand
CGACGAGATGCACCGCTTCAACAGAGCCCAGCAGGACGCGTTTCTGCCCTACGTCGAGCGCGGCGACATCATTTTGATCGGCGCCACCACGGAGAACCCGTCGTTCGAGATCAACGCCGCGCTGCTCTCGCGCTGCAAGGTCTACGTGATGCGCGCGCTCAGCGTGGACGAGGTGAAGGAGCTGCTCGGCCGCGCGGTTGAAGAGCTGAAGGTCAGCCTTTCCGACGAGATGAAGCAGCAGATCGCCATTCTATCGAGTGGCGACGCCCGCGTGGCGTACAACACGCTCGAAGCCGCGGCGGCTGCTTCCGGCGGGCCCGAGATCACCGTGAGCGCCGTCGAGGACGCCATCCAGCGCAAGGTCCTGCTCTACGATAAGGCCGGCGAGGAGCACTACAACCTCATCTCGGCGCTGCACAAATCGGTGCGCTCATCCGATGCCGACGCCGCGCTCTACTGGCTCACGCGCATGCTCGCGGCCGGCGAAGACCGCCTGTACGTGGCCCGCCGCTTGATGCGCATGGCGGTCGAAGACATCGGCCTCGCCGATCCGCGGGCTCTCGAGCAGGCATCGGCCGCCGTCCAGGCCGTGCACTTCCTCGGCCAGCCCGAGGGCGACCTCGCGCTGGCGCAACTGGCTGTCTATCTCGCCGCCGCGCCCAAGTCGGATGCGGTTTATAAGGCCTCCCAACGCGCGCAGGAAGACGTGGAAAAAACCGTGGCTGAGGCGGTGCCGCTGCACCTGCGCAACCCGGTCACCGGACTGATGCACGCGCTCGATTACAGCAAGGGCTACGAGCACGCCCACGACTTTGAGGACGCCGTGCCGGGCATGGAGTGTCTGCCGGAGTCGCTGCGAGATAGGAAGTACTACTACCCAACGGACCGCGGCGCCGAGGCCCGCATCGCCGAGCGCCTGCGCGAGATCGAGGAGAGGAAACGGAAACTGCGCGGTTCGTCTTGAAAAACAGTCTCGCGCCAAGGCGCAAAGAACGCTAAGATCTGGTGGGCGTCTTGGCGCTCTTTGCGCCTTTGCGAGAGAATCGATCTTTCATGATGAAGTAGCGCAGCCTACAGGTTCCCCTGCCGCATCTGCTCGGCCAGATAATCGGAAGCCCGCAGCGCCAGAGCGACCATGGTCAGCGTGGGGTTCTGGGGGCCGCAGGAAACAAAGCTCGAGCCATCTACCACGAACAGGTTCTTCACGTCGTGCGCCTGGTTGTATTGGTTGAGCACGCTCGTCTTGCGGCTGTCGCCCATGCGGCACGCGCCCATCTCGTGGATGCTCTCGCCCGGCGGCACCATCTTGTCGTGCTTGGCCAGCACCTCGAAACCCGCCTTGTGGCACAACTCTTCGGCGGTTTCCATGGAGTCCTTGGCCATGGCGTGCTCGTTCGGCCCGTACGTCTGCCGGATGTCCAGCACCGGGATTCCCCAGGCGTCCTGCTTTTCGTGGTTGATGCGCGCATGGTTCTCGAAGCGCGGCAGCGCCTCGCCCATGGTGGTCATCGCGAAGCCCTTGTCGTGCCAGGTGTCGACCGCATCTTTGAGCGCCGCGCCGTAAAGCGGAAAATATTTCGCATCGGGCGTGGAGCGGGTGCCGAAATCGTACGCATAGCCGCGGCGAAAGCGCTTGTCCTTTTCCTTGATATTGCGGAAGCGCACGACGTATCCGCCGCCGCCGGTCATGCCCGGCGTCAGAGTTTCGTTCTTCAGCTCCGGCACCAGGCAGGTGACGACGTTCTTGACGTAGAACTGGTCGAACAGGTAATGGCCGAGCGCGCCGCTGGAGTTGGCCAGGCCGTTCGGGTGTTGGCGCGAGGCAGAGTTGAGCAGGATGCGCGTGGACTCCAGGCAGGAAGCGCCCAGCACCACAACGCGCGCCTTGGCCTCATATTCCCGCCGCGTGATGCGATCCACGAACGCGACGCCGTCGGCCAGGCCGGTCTTCTTGTCGATGGTCACCTCGCGGACCACGGCATTCGGCACCAGCGTCAGCCGCCCGGCCGCCGCCGCCGGCGGGAAAAACAGGTTTACCGAGCTGGCCAGCGCGCCGGTTGCCCGCCTTGGCTTGGTCACAGTAATACTCATTTGAGCCGCCGCCTCTTTGAAACGGCTCACCACCAGCGAATCCGGCGAGTTGTCGGCCAGGGCTTTGTTGTCGGGCAATTGCGGCAAATACTCCGGCTTAGCGGTCACGCGCAGCAACTGGTCGGCGCGATCGTAGTAAGGCTCGAGGTCGGCGTAGCGAATGGGCCAGTTGTCGCCGGCGCCATCGTGCTCCTTGGCGCGAAAATCGTAATCGCTCAGCCGCAGCGACCAGCGGCCCCACAGCAGGCTTTTGCCGCCGAGCAGCCGCACGCGCACCCAGTAGTACGGCTCGCCCGGCGGATAGGTGTACGGATTCTGCTTCTCATCGGCCCACAGGTTGGCGTTGAACTCGCTGGCCTGCGTCACGTGCGGGAAGCGGCCCGGCCGGTTGAAGCCGTGATACGGCAGCTCGTAGACGTGCTTGCTGCCGCGATGCCGCGCAAAATCGAGCGCCGGTCCGGCCTCGAGCACCGTCACCGAGATGCCTTTCTCGGCCAGCGCCCAGGCCACCGCCCCTCCGGTCATGCCCGAGCCGACAATGATGACGTCGTGCCTCTGCACTCTCTGCTCCAGTTACTCCATCACCGGATACCAGTAGGTCTGCGCCGGCGAGCGCCGCGGAGCGGCGTCCGCAAAGGCGCGCGAGTTGACCGTGGCTCGCAGGAGGTCAGCCTTAGCCGCACGCAGGAAAGCCCCGAGCGGATTGGCCGGCGGAGCCGGCGTCCACGGCTCACTCAACGGCGCGAGCAGCTTCCCGATGGCGGCCGGATCTAGCTCGGCGAAGGATTTCCCATGGCGCTCGCGCGCGGCGGAGTTCAGCCGCTCCAGCCCCTGGCGGTAGAGCGCCTGGCGCTCGGGGATCGAAATGCTGATATAGAACTCCAGAAACTCCGGCGCGGCGGCATCGAGCGCGCCGGGCGTGCGCGTGCGCGGCACAATGGCGTCAGCCAGACAGTGCAGCGTCGCCATCTCTTCGGCGGTGAAGAAGCGCGAAACGGGCTCGGCCGCCTGCTCGTCGAAACTGGCCGGTAATGACGCCGGGTTCATTTCTTCGGCGCGCCGGATCTTGCCCGCGGAGACAACTTCGACGCTGGCGTCGGAAGAGACGCCCGGAGCAGCACCGGGGCCCGGAGGCGACGCCTCAGAATCGGGCCGGGCCGGCTGCTGCGGAAAC
>DASQHK010000003.1:0-9995 GCA_035632135.1 Bryobacterales bacterium | reverse complement strand
TCTTCAGCGAGCAGGAACTCCTGGTCCGCCAGACCACGCGCCAGTTCGTCGAGGACCGCGTCGTTCCCATCATCGAGAAGCACAACCGCGAAGCCACGTTCCCGGTTCAGCTAATCCCCGAAATGGCCGGGCTGGGCTTCTTGGGCGCCAATCTCTCCGGCTACGGCTGCGCCGGCATGAACAGCGTCGAATACGGCTTGCTCATGCAGGAGCTGGAGCGTGGCGATAGCTCCCTGCGCAGCTTCTGCTCGGTGCAGGGCGCGCTGGTCATGTATCCCATCCTCACCTACGGCAGCGAGGAGCAGAAGCAGCGCTGGCTGCCGCGCCTGCAAAACGGGACCGCCATCGGCTGCTTCGGCCTCACCGAGCCCGACTTCGGCTCGAACCCCGCCGGCATGCGCGCCACGGCCGTGCGCGACGGCTCGAGCATCGTGCTGAACGGCGAAAAAACCTGGATCACCAACGGCTCCATCGCCGACGTGTCTGTTGTCTGGGCGCGGCTCGACGGCGTGATCCGCGGCTTCCTGGTCGAGCGCGGCGCTCCCGGCTTTACCACCTCCGACATCCACGGCAAGTGGTCGCTGCGCGCCTCGGTCACCTCCAGCCTGTCCTTCTCCGACTGCCGCATTCCGGGCGAAAACATGCTGCCTGGCGCGGAGGGCCTCAAGGGCCCTCTCGGCTGCCTCACCCAGGCCCGCTACGGCATCGGCTGGGGCGTCATCGGCGCCGCCATGTCGTGTTACGACACAGCGCGCCAATACGCCCTCCTCCGCAAGCAATTCCGCGACCGCCCCATCGCCTCCCACCAGCTCGTCCAGGAAGACCTCGTCTGGATGATCAGCGAGATCACCAAGGCCCAGCTCCTCGCCCTCCACGTCGGCCGCCTCAAGGACCAGGGCAACGCCGCCTTCTCCCACATCTCCCTGCTCAAGCGGAACAACGTCTGGATGGCGCTTGAAACCGCCCGCCGCGCGCGCGACCTGCTGGGCGCCAACGGTATTACCGATGAGTATCCGATCTTCCGCCACATGTCGAACCTCGAGACCGTCAAGACCTACGAGGGCACGCACAACATCCACACCCTGATCATCGGCGAGAAAATCACCGGCATCGCCGCTTACGTCTGATGCGCTGGATCGTCCTCACCGTGCTCGTTGTCTTCGTCGCCGCGATCTTCGCCGCGCCCCTGCTCGCCGAGGCGTCGAGCGTCGCCGCCGTCCCGCTCTACGCCGCGTTCTCCTGGGTCTGCCACCAGCGGCCGCAGCGCACCTGGCTGCTCGGCGCTTATCCCCTGGCGGTCTGTGTCCGCTGCCTGGGCATCTATCTCGGCGCGCTCGCCGGCGCTATCGCCGGCCTGCGCTTTTTCCGCCGGCTGTTCTTCGCCGCCATGGCCCTGCTCGCTGCCGACTGGCTCCTCGAAGCCGCCGGGTCGTTCCTCGTTCCCTCCGGTGTCCGCTTCGCCACCGGGCTGCTCCTTGGCTTCTTCCTGGCGCCGGCCCTCTGGGGGAACCATTACGAGCCGCCCCTCGTACTTAACTTGGACGAATCGAGGTGACCGCATGAGTGGCATTCCCGCTTCGCCTGGCCCGCCGCCGCCGTCCGCACCGCCGCCGGCCTCCACCGGCCGCCTGATCGCCATCGTGATCGCCGTGGTGCTCGGCATCGGCCTGCTCACCGCCGCCGGCCTGCTGATGGTCGGCCTCCGCTTCGCCTCCCAAGTCCACGTCACCCAGCGCCGCGACGGCCAGGACGGGGAGGAGTCCGTCAAGGTCGATACCCCCTTCGGCCGCCTCCGCGTCCAGAAACAGCGGGACGTTGACCCCAAGCTGCTCGGCATCCCGCTCTACCCCGGCGCCGTGGTGGCGAATGATGACAGCAGCGCCCGCGTCGACCTCGATCTCGACTTCGCCGACAAGTCTCTTCGCGTGCTCGCCGTGCAAATGGAGACGCCCGACTCCTTTGACCAGGTGGTCGATTTCTACCGCCAGGAAGCCGCTGATTTCACCTTCACTCACAAATCCGGCCGCGAAGCGCAATTTCTCTTGCAGCATGGCCGCTCCAAGAAGGTCATCGCCATTACCGAAAAGAACGGCCGCACCCGGATCTCGCTTGCCAACATCGGAGAGCCTGAGGCAAACTGAAGCAGTTGCCCCATGGCGATCTTCTGCACCTGCGGCGCCGAGCTGCCGGATAGCGCGCGCTTCTGTCTCCGCTGCGGTAAGCCCCAGCGGGAAGAGGATCTCGCCTCCGCCGCGGCGGCATTACCTGAGACCGCCGCGCTGCCCGCCGCCTCCGCGCCGGTAGCCGGGCTTCCACTTGGTTCCCCGGCGGTCAATTTCAGCAACCCGATCGCCGTTCGCATCGCTCTGCTGTGCGCCTCGCTCATCGCCTTGCTGAACGTCATCCCCTTTGTCAGCTTCGGCTGCTGCCTGTGGATCTCCGGCGGCGGCTTCGTCTCCGCCGTCCTTTACGCCCGCCGCACTGGCTTCACTCTCTCGGTGCGCGACGGCGCCCGCCTCGGCTGGCTCACCGGCCTGCTGACCTTCGCCATCACTCTGATTCTCACCACGCTCAACTTTGTCCTGCTGCGCAGCGCCGGCGGCATCCGCGAACAGATCCGGCAGTCTCTGGAGAAAATGCCCTCGCAGGACCAAGCCTCCCGCCAGGTGCTGATCAACTTCCTAAGCTCGGCTTCCGGCCTGGCCACGCTAATGCTGACCTACGTTCTCTTTGGATTTTTCCTCATCGTCTGCCTTGCCATCGCCGGCGGAGCCATGGGGGCCAAGGTGATGGAGAAGGAATGAGGAGAACGCTGCGATCCGTCGCGCTGCTGCTGATTCTCTCGACGGTGCTGCTCGTGTCCCGCGGCTTCGAGTGCGCCACGGCCTGCTCTCTCCGTCAGTGCGCGCCTCACAAGCACTCCGCCTGCCCCCACAGCCCCGCTCCCGGTCCCAGCCGGGACCCGCACCCTCCCTGCACCCAGCACCACTCCTTGCACGCCAGTTGGGTGCCCGCGCCCAGGGTCGCCGTCACTGCTGATTTCCCTTCGAGCCTGCCGGCCCCGCCGCCTCTTCGGGCTCTGTTCACCCGCGCCCACGCCGTCGTTTTGCCGGCGCCACTCGACACCGGCCCGCCTCACTTGGTTCCCGCCGCGCTGCTCCGGATCTAGCCTTTGTCGCGTTGCACCGGGCTCGCGCGCCGCCTGGCTCCCGAGCCCGCACGCAAGCGGTTGTCTTACTCGTGCCTATGAGATCCTTTGTGCGCGTGATCTTTCGGGTCTCCTTGCCCGCCACCGTGCTGGCTGCGCTTGTGGTGTCTTCCGCTTCGGCCCAGCACGAGCACGACGGCCACGAGCATTCTCAGATGCCCGGCATGGCCATGCCCGCGGAATCCGCGGCCGCGCCGCCCATGCACCAGGCCTCCGGCACCAGCTTCAACCCCGCCTCGGCGCCCATGGAGATGATCCACCTCCGGGCCGGCGCCTGGACCCTCATGTTCCACGGTCTTGCCTTCCTCACCGACATCCAGCAAACCGGCCCGCGCGGGGCCGATAAGCTCGCCTCCATGAACTGGTTCATGGGCGTCGCCCAGCGCCCCATCGGCGCCGGCACTCTGACGTTTCGCGCTATGCTCAGCCTCGATCCCGCCACCGTCACCCGGCGCCGCTATCCCGAGCTGTTTCAGACCGGCGAGAGCGCCTACGGCCAGCCTATCGTCGACGGCCAGCATCCCCACGATCTGTTCATGGAACTCAGCGCCCAATACGCGCGCCGCTTCGGCGAAAAGACCACGGCCAGCATTTACTTCGCCCCCGTCGGCGACCCCGCGCTCGGTCCCGTCGCCTTTCCCCACCGCGTCTCCGCCGCCGAGCTTCCCCAAGCTCCGCTCTCGCATCACTGGCAAGACTCCACCCACATCGCCAACGAAGTGGTCACCGCCGGCCTCACGCGCGGCATTTTTCACCTCGAAGCCAGCGGCTTCCACGGCGCCGAGCCCAACGAAAACCGCTGGAACATCGACCACGGCTCGATCGACTCGTGGTCCGCGCGGATCGTCGCCAGCCCGGCGCCCAACTGGACCAGCCAGGTATCACTAGGACGCCTCCGCCATCCCGAAGCGCTCGAGCCCGGCGACGTTGTTCGCTCCACCGCGTCGGTCACTTACAACCGCCCGCTCGCCTCGGGCCATTGGGCCGCCAGCCTCATCTGGGGCCGCAATCACAAGACCGCCGTGCAGCGCAACACGAATTCCTATCTCGCCGAATCCGTCTTCCAGTTCCGCCGCCTGAACTATCTCACCGGCCGCATCGAGATGGTCGATAAAGACGAACTCTTCAGCGATCAGCCCGGCCTCGAAGCGCGCCTGGCCCGCACCGCCGGCTCGACGTTTCGCATCATTCCGTACACGCTCGGCTACACCCGCGACGTCAAGCTCATTCCCGGCCTGGCCACCGGCTTCGGCGCAAACTTCACCGCGTATCGCGTCCCGGCCGCCATCCAGCCCTATTACGGCGCTCACCCCGTCGCTGTCATTGTATATATGCGTGTGCGCGTAGAAGGAAGCGGCGCGCCGATGCACCACCACGGCGCGATGCGCCCCTGAATGCTAATCAGGTCTGCTCGTATCGCCGCGCCCGCGCCTTCTGTGAAGATGCGACCGAACCGGCTCCTGATTCGGGCCGGCGCCGTACTCTCGCCGATGGTGATTCCCATTCTGCCGCCCGAAACCTGCATTCAAACAAGACCGCTTCGCGGAAACCCCCACGAACATCCAGGTTGTCGGACGCCTGGTCGTGCAGTATCATCGACCGAGCTTGGAGGCCCGCGATGAACTCACGCGTCTTGCCGGTAGCTGTGTTACTTGCGGTCGTCTCATCGATCGCCGTCGCTCAACAATGCCCTGCGACCGATCCCGCTGACGCCGTGGCTCAGTACCCGGGAACCGCGGTGCTGAACTATCCCAAGACCTCGGACCAGTACGCGGTGCAGTACAAAGTGGACGGTGGGGCCTGGACCGACGTAAGAGTCTACATGAGCGTTTACGGCGGGACAAACGCCTCGCCTTTCGAGCCGTTCACCGTGTATCTGCCCTTTGCCACGTCCGGTCCCGTTACGTCGATGTCGTTCGTGAGCATTCCCGCGCACGCGAACGCGCTCGTTCAACTTCGCGTCACCAAGCTCGGCAACGGACCTTTTCAGTACACGGATCACGTATCGGTTCGGCCGACGCCAAAGTTCGTCTTCCCGTTGTTGCAGGGCGACGGCTCCGTCGAGTTTTCGACCTTCACCGCGCCGAATTTCGCGGGCGAGCAACTGGTTCTATGGTGGAATCGCGACCAGCAAAACGGCGCGGCGCAGCAAGGTCTGGTTTTCTTCCTCGACCCGCCTTACACGGCGCCTTCGGGCCTCAACGTAAGGCATGTCCGTTCCAGTTCCGATCTCGCCGATCTCACGGGAATCGACACGCTGGATTTCGAGGGCTATGTCGTGCTCCCTGGCTCGGGGTATGCGCCCGACGGCCCGGGAGCGAAGGAATTCTCCGTGCCCGTTGGCGTCAATAACGTCTTCCTCGGCCCCGGTTCCTGGGTCCAGGGCAAGCTGCGATTCAAGCAGGGAGGAACCGGCCAAATCAGGCGGATCTACGGCCCCGGTGTAATCGATGCCAGCCGCTTCAATTACATGTTACGGCAGTGCCGCAACGACAAAAATTCTGACCTTCACCCCGACGGCCACCAGACTGTTTCCTTCGACGGCCAGCCTGACAACCCCGACCGGCTGTTCATGGACGGCTTCATCATCACCGACAGCAATTACGCATCAACGGGTAATTTGCTGGGCAGCCAGATCAACAACGTGAAGGTCATCGGTTGGAATGGAAACAACGACGGCCTGCAGCTTGCGGATGGGTCCGTCGCGTCTGACGTCTTCATCCGCACCGGCGACGACTCCCTCGAGCTGTGGGGCCAAAACATCGCAGTGACCAACGCCACGGTCTGGCAGAACAACAGCGGCGGCGTGGTGAATCTCGGTTGGAGCAACAAATTCGCCGGCGACGGCAACTCGGTCGACGGACTCTTCGTGATCAGAACCGACTGGACCGAGCCAAAAGCGACACCTCTTTGGAATGTTGTCGGGCTCAACAACCAGAACAACGGCGTCTTCGTGTCGCTGATGACGCCGGGCACCAGCTACGGGCAACACCAGCAGCCCGTGTTCCGGAACATCTTCGTGGAGGAACCGCCGAACGTGCTGTTCAGCCTGAAGATTCTGCCCCCGGACTGCTCGTTGATCGGGCTGAAGGAGGACAACTGTCCCATCGTCGACATCGCTGCCGCGGCCAATGTGAATCTCACGATCGAAAATGTCTTCACGCCGCAATCCCTCATCGGCAATTCAATCGGTTTCCAAACACTGCCGAAAGGTTTCAAGTACGATTATCCGGCGGCCGGCGACACCATCACCGAGCCGGCCGATTATCCGCTTCACGGCGCCATGAACATCAACTTGACCAACGTGTTCCTGAAGCCGAAGAGCGGAATCGTGGAGCCGCTCACCGCCGGGAACGCGTTAGGAGACGGAATGATTGTCCCCCATAACACCGTCGTCAACATCAACTATAGGTTTTCACCTTTACCTGTCCGACGCCGATAGTAATCCTTACCAAATTGGCTCCGGGCGCTTTGATCTCCGGGATGATCTGATCGATTGTCGTTCAATGCACCGGCTGCGTGCGCAAGCCACGCCGGAAGGAAACCCGCGAGACCTGCCACCGACGTCGTCGTCGCCGCGAACCAGCCGCCCGCGGCTGCCCATTTTTCATGCGCCGCTACTCGTACCGCAGCGCGGTGATCGGATCAATGCGCGTGGCGCGCAGCGCCGGCAGATAGCCGGCCAGCAGCGCCACTGCGCCCAGCGCCACCGCCGCCGCGGCGATGCTTTCCGGATCGTGCGGCGTGATGCCATAAAGCTGGCTCTGCACCAGCCGCGTGAGAACCCACGACGCCGGCAGCGCGGCCGCCACGCCGGCCCCGACTAGCGCCAGCACCTCCTTCATCACCAGCCAGATCACCCTTCCTCGCCCCGCCCCCAGCGCCATCCGGATGCCGATCTCGCGCGTCCGGCGCAGCACGCTGTAAGCCATCACCCCGTAAAGGCCGATCATCGCCAACAGCGTCGCCAGCACCGCGAAGATCGTCGCCAGGAAGGCGATCAGCCGCTCCGTCACCAGGTTCTGCTCCACCTGCGCCTCCAGCGTGCGCATGCCATACACCGGCAGGTTCGCATCCATCTCGTGCACCGCCTGGCGCGTGGCGGTGAACATCTGATTCGCGTCGAGCCGCGTCTCGACGTACCCTGTCATTTCGAACGTCCAGTTTTGCTGCATGTAAGGGACGAAGACCTGCCGCTGGATCTCCTCCCGCATCGTTCTGTATTTCGCGTCGCGGACCACGCCCACGATTTCGATGTCGGTCTTCGTTCCCGGATTGATCCCGAAGCCGAAGTGCCGCCCGAGTGCGCTCCGGCCGCCGAAATAATAGTGCGCAAACTTCTCATTGACGATGCCCACCTTCGGCCGCCCCGCTTCGTCGCTCGCCAGAAAGTCTCTGCCCTCCGCGAGCGGAATCCCGAGCGTCGCAAAATAGCCCGGCGAGACGGCGTTGAAGTAAGGGTTCATGTTCTCGCCCGGCTTGGCCTGGTACCCCTCGACAGAGATCGAGCTGTCCCATTCGTTTTCACTGAGCACGCGCACCAGCCCCAGCGCGGCCGATTGCACCCCTGGAATCGCACGCAGCCGCTCCGTGAGCTGCCGGTAGAACAGCATGCATCGTTCCTTGCTGTAGCCGTTCAGGTTGGGATCGATGGAAAAAGCGATGACGTTTTGCGTCCGCAGGCCCGGATCGAGCGTGCTCAGGTTGCGCAGCGAGCGGACGAACAGGCCGGCCCCGATCAGCAGCAGCAGGGACAGAAACACCTGCGTCGCCACCAGCAGCTTTCGCAGGGTGGCCTGCCCGCCGGAAACTACCGCCCCGGCCTGCTCTTTCAAAGTCGGCGCGAGGTCCACGCGCGAGGCCTGCCACGCCGGGGCCAGCGCAAACAGGGCCGTAGTGAGCAGGGTCACGGCGAACGTGAAACCCAGAATGCGCAGGTCGGGCGTGGCTGAGATGTTCAGCTTCGTATCACCCATGGGTATGGCGGCGATTAAGAACCGGTCGGCCCAGAAGGCCAGCGCCAGTCCCGCCGCGGCCCCGGCGAGCGAAAGCAGCAACCCCTCCGCCAGGAGCTGCCGGATGATGCGCCAGCGGCCGGCGCCGAGCGCCAGCCGCACCGCCATCTCTTTCTGGCGCGCGGCGGCGCGGGCGATCAGCAGGTTCGCCACGTTCGCGCAGGTGATCAGCAGAACGCCGCCAACGATGGCCATCAGCGCCCACAGCGGCGTGGCCACCCGCTGCCGCAGCATCGAGCGCCCGCGCGCGGCCGGCAGCACGTCCATGGTCGACTTCAGGAACTGCTCCTTCGTGTACGCCGACGCGTGCGCAAAGTCTTTCTCCCGCACCTCCATTTCCAGGATGGAATGAAACAGCGGCTCGAGCGAGGCCTTGGCCCGCCCGAGCGTGACGCCGGGCTTCAGCCGCGCGAACACGTTCACCCAGCGCCCGCGGCGGTTCTCCAGGTTGTACACCTCAGCCCACAAGCCGGGCGTCATCTCCTTCTTCATCATCACCGGGACGCGAATCTTGGGCGAATAGCCCAGCTCCACGCCGTCGAAGCCCCGCTGGCTGACGCCGATCACCGTGAGCGGGAAGCCGTTGACCGTGATGGTTTGCCCCACAATCTTCGGATCGGCCCCGAACTGGTTCACCCAGAAGTCGTAGCTCAGCACCGCCACCGGGTGGCCGCCGGGAATGCGATCATCGTCCGGCGTAATCGTCCGGCCGATCGCCGCCGTCACCCCCAGCGCCTGGAAATAATTGCCGGAAACCAGCTCGCCTTCCACCCGCTCCGTTTGGCCCTGGTGGCCCAGGCTCAGCGGCAGCGCATAGCGGCAGAAGACTGCACTGAACACCTCGCTGCGGTCGCGAAAGTCCTTGTACATCGGGTAGGAGAGCGCGTTGTCCCCGGTGTTGCTGCCGTAGTGCGAACCACGGCTCCTGAGCAGAACGAGTTGTTCCGGATTCTTGACGGGCAGCAGGCGCAGCAGCACCTGGTCGAGCAGCGTGAAAATCGCTGTGTTGGCGCCGATGCCCAGCGCCAGCGACAGCACCGCCACCGCCGCGAACACCGGCGCCTTGCGCACCGTCCGCGCCGCGTAGCGCAAGTCTTGTAGCAGAGTTCCCATCCCGGCGCCTCCCGCCACCTTCTTTAGACGGGAATCCGCTCAGGCGGTGAGCCAGGAAAACAAGAGGCGGCGGCCCGCCGCCTCTTCATTTAATCGCGATCGTCGGCGCGTTCGACTTCAGCCCGTTGGCCGTGATCACCAGCGGCTGGTTGCCGGAAGGCACGCCCGAGGGCACGCGGATTATCACCTGGTAAACTCCGGCAAATCCCGGCGCCGTGACCGAGGCCAGCATATCCGCTGAGACGCCGCCAACGGTCACCGTGGGCGTCGCCGCGGTGACGGGAATCGTGCCGGCGTTCGCCCCCGGCGCGAGCGCGCCGCTCCCCAGCGCCGGCGTCACCGCTCCCAGGCCCGTGCAGAAGATGCTCAGCACGTCGCCCGTGGTTGCCGGGTTGCTCGAAGACACTACCGAGAAATCGTTGTTCTTCAGCACCGCTCCGCCCGATGGTATTACAAATATCGCCGGCGAGGTCGCCGTCACCGGCAGCCGCACCGGCGGCCCGTAGACGCCTGCCCGCTTCACGAACACCTCCACGTTGCCGGTCTCGGTCTCAAACGGCACCTGCACGTTGATCTGTGTCGGGCTCACGTACTCGACCGGCGCCTGCCGGCCGTCGATGCCCACCTCCGTTCCGTCGAGCGTGATGGGCAGCCGCGGC
>DASQHK010000002.1:0-7762 GCA_035632135.1 Bryobacterales bacterium | reverse complement strand
CGTCGAGCGGCAACGGACGCTCCGCGCGCGGCGGCGCTGTCTCATGAAAATCACCCGCGTCAAGACCGTCGTGGTCAACGCCCAGTTGCGCAACTGGGTATTTGTCAAGCTCGAGACCGACCAGCCGGGCCTGTGCGGCTGGGGAGAGGCAAGCCTGGAGTGGAAGACGCGCGCCGTGGCCGGCGCGGTGGAGGATTTTGCGCTGATGGCGGTGGGCGAAGATCCTACGCGCATCGAACATCTTTATCAGAAGCTCTACCGGCATTCATTTTTCCGCATGGGAGTCATCGGCATGTCGGCCATCTCTGGCATCGAGCAGGCCTGCTGGGACATTCTCGGCAAGTCGCTGGGCGTGCCGGTCTACCGCCTGCTCGGCGGCGCGGTGCGCGAGCGCGTCCGCATGTACACGCACCTGGGCGGCGGCGAGATGAAGGCGGTTTACGAGACCTTCGACGCGGGGCCGCTCGTGGAGCGGGCGCTGGCGGTGATCGAGCAGGGATATACGGCCGGGAAGGTCGTATTCATACCTTACTCAGAGCCGCTGATGGGCGTGCCGCCCGTCAAGAAGCTGGCGGAGCTGATGGGACGCCTCCGCGAGGCGGTGGGCGAGAAGATCGACATCATGATCGATTTTCACGGCCGGACGTCGCCGGCCATGGCGGTCAGCTACATCCAGGCCCTCGAGCCGTTCCGCCCGTTCTTCTGCGAGGAGCCGGTGCCGCCTGAGAATATCGCTGCGCTGGCGGAGGTGAAGCGGGCGGTGAAGGTTCCTATCGCCACCGGCGAGCGGCTGGTGACGCGGCATCAGTTTCGGGAAGTGTTCGAGCGCCAGGCCTGCCACGTCATCCAGCCTGACCTGTGCCACTGCGGCGGCCTGGCCGAGGCCAAGAAGATCGCCGCGACGGCCGAGACCTATTACATGGGCGTCGCGCCGCACAATCCGCTGGGGCCGGTGGCTAACGCCGCCGCGCTGCACTTCGCGTTGTCCACGCCGAATTTTCTCATCCAGGAAGATATGCTCACCGACGTGCCGTGGCGCTGGGAAGTGGTGCGCCAGAACCTGCGGCGCGAGGCCGGCTACTGGCTGATGCCCGAGGAGCCGGGGCTGGGCATCGAGGTGGATGAGGCCGCCGCCGCGCGCCATCCCTACGAGCCCGAGGTGGTGCACTCGGCCGTGGCCCTCGCCCCGGACGGAGCCATTCTGGATTGGTAACGCTGCAAGTCCCGCTTGCCCCTGCGCAGCCCGCTTGGTAAGGTGAAGTGCGAGAAATTCGAGAGGCCAAACAATGCCGGTACGAACAATGGTCAGCCGTGAGCGGTCGAAGCAACTATGGGAGCGCGCCAAGGGGCCTCTGGCCGGAGGCGTGTCGAGCGCCTTTCGCGCCCGCGCGGTGCCGCACCCGCTCTATTTCGAGAGCGGCCGCGGGCCGCGCCTCACCGACGTGGACGGCAATACCTACATTGACTACACCCTGGCCTGGGGACCGCTGATTCTGGGCCACGCCCATCCCGCGGTGGAGCGGGCGGTGGCCGAGCAGTTGAGCCGCGGCTGGATCTATGGCGCGCAGCTCGAGGGCGAAGTGCGCGTGGCGCAGAAGATCGTCGACCTGGTCCCTTGCGCCGACCAGGTGTGCTTTTGCAGTTCCGGCACGGAGGCCGTGCAGGTGGCCTTCCGCATCGCCCGCGGCTACAGCGGCCGCAGCCGCATCGTGCGCTTTGAGGGCCATTATCACGGCTGGATCGAGCCTTCACCGGGAACGCTGACCCTGCCCTGGAACGACATTGCCGCTGTGGAGAAGGCCGTGGCCGAGTACGGCAAGGAGATTGCCGCGATCATCACGGAACCCATCCTGTGCAACGGCGGCTGCATTTTGCCCGGGCCTGGCTACTTGCAGGCGCTGCGCGAGATCACGGCGCAGCACGGCATCGTGTTGATCTTCGACGAGGTGATCACCGGCTTCCGCGTGGCGCTCGGTGGCGCGCAGCAGCGTTATAGCGTCACGCCCGATCTGGCCACGTTCGGCAAAGCGGTGGCGGCCGGTTTCCCGCTGAGCGTGGTGGCGGGCCGGGGCGAGATCATGGAGGTGGTCGCTTCCGGCAAGGTGCTGCACGGCGGCACGTTCAACGGCAACCCGGTGGTGCTGGCAGCAGCCGAAGCGGCGCTCGAAGAACTCTCCCGCGACGGCGGCGCTGCCTTGCAGCGGGCTGCGGAGTTCGGACACCTGGCGCGCCGGGGTCTGGAGGCGGCGGCCCAGCGGCACGGCATCCCGCTCACCGTCCGCGGCGTGGAGACGGTCTTCCGCCTGACCTTCGGCGACGAAGGTCCGGTGACTGACTCGCGTGGCCTTACCGCGCCAGCCAGCGGCCGGCTGGGCGCCTTCCTGGCGGCGGCGCTCGATGCCGGCCTTTATCTTCTGCCCGATGGCCGCTGGTACATCTCCACGGTTCACGGCGAGCGAGAGCTGGACGAAACGCTGGCCGCGGCCGATCAGGCCCTGTCTGCCCTGCGCAACGGGTAAGCCGTGAGTGACAGCTCCGCGGCGGTCGAAGTTTCCCCCGGCATCTGGCTGGTCAAGCTGCCGCTCCCCTTCCCGGTAGGGAACATCAATATCTACCTGATCCGCGGCCGCGAGGGCTTTCTGCTGCTCGATTGCGGCATGAAGACAAGAGCCTGCCGCGAGGCGCTGGCAGCGGCGCTCGACGCCGCGGGCGCGGCCTGGACCGACTTGCGGCAGATCGTGATCAGCCATCTCCACCCGGACCACTTCGGGCTGGCCGCCGAGGTGCGCGAGCGCTCCGGCGCCGCCATCTGCATGCACGCCGCCGAAGCAGCCCTCCTCTCGCCGCGCTTCATGGACAATGATTTTTTCGCAAAACACTCGGCGTGGCTGGCTGCGAACGGCGTGCCCGCCGATGAGAGCGAAGAGATCGCGCAGGCTTCGCGCGGCATACAGGAGTTTATCGACATGTTCGAGGTGGACCGCACGCTCGAAGATGGCGACCGGCTGGCGGTGGCGGGCGGCGAACTCGAGGTCTTGTGGACGCCGGGCCATTCGCCGGGCCTGCTGACATTCTATTTCGCGGAGCGAAAGCTCTACTTCTCGAGCGACCACATTCTGGAGAAGATCACGCCCAACATCGGGCTGCACACCCACTCTTCCCCAAACCCGCTGGGCGATTACCTGGCCTCGCTCGAGCGCATCAAGGCGCGGGAGATCGACCTGGTCCTGCCGTCGCATGGGCACCCGTTCGCCAATCACCGCGAGTGGATCCGGGCGACGGAGCAGCATCATCGGGAGCGTTGCGAGCGGATGCTGGCAGCGGTGGCCGGCTCGCCGCGAACGGCCTACGAAGTGGTAAGCGTCGAGTGGGGCGAGCACCTTTCGCCTCTCAACGAGCGCTTCGCCGTGGCCGAGACCCTGGCGCACCTGGAATACTTGCGCCGCCAGGCGAAGGTCGCGGCGGAGCGGAATAATGGCGTTGTTCGCTGGAGGAAGATGGCATGAGGAAATATTGCTTGGTGGCGCTGCTGGCGCTGGTTCCGGCCTGGGGTCAGGCGCCCGAAACTTTTCATGGCCGCAAGGCTTGGAAGCTGGAGTCGGATCGGCTGCGGGTGACGGTCCTCGAGGGCGGCGGCCACATCGCCGAGCTGGTGCTGAAAAATCCGCCGGGCGGGCAGGAGGTCAACCCGCTGTGGATTCCGCCGTGGCCCTCCATCGAGCCTTCTACATACAGCAAAGACAAATACGGCAAGGCCTACGGGACCGACTCGGAGGCCGCGACGCTCGCGGGCATCATGGGCCACAACGTGGCGTTTGATTACTGGGGAGCGCCGTCGCCGTCCGAGTTTCGCGCCGGGCTGAGCTATCACGGTGAGGTATCGACGCTGGCCTGGTATCCGGTTGTCTCGCGCAGCACGGGCGGCGCTCTGGACTTCACTTATCGCGCGGATTTGCCCGAGTCCCGCACCTCGCTCACGCGCCGGCTGCGCCTGCGGCCCGGCCAGCCGGTGCTCTACTTTGAAGAAACGGCCGAGAACCACACGCCGTTCGATCTGCCGTTCGGCTGGGTCGAGCACGTGACGTTCGGCCCGCCCTTTGTCGATGCCGGCAACAGCGCCTTCGACGCCTCGGCGACGCGGGGCGAGCGGGGAATCGGCGACCGCAGCCACGAGTTCCAGTGGCCCGCCGATGGCAGCCGCGACTTCCGCCGCTTCTCGCAAGATGCCCGCAGCGCCGACATGGTTTACGCGCTGCTCGATCCGGGCCGCGAGGTGGAGTTCATCGCGGCGGTGAATACACAATACCGGGAGGTGGCGGCCTACATTTTCAAGCGCGCCGATTTCGCCTGGCTGAACCTGTGGGAACAGAACCGCAGCATCACTACGCCGCCGTGGAACGGCGAAACCAGGACGCGCGGCATGGAATTCGGCAACACGCGCGTCAGCGGCACGGCGCGCGCCTATTTCAAGATGCCGAGCTTCTGGGATACGCCTGCGTTTGGATGGCTCGATGCGCAGGGCAAGCACACCGCGCGCTACATGGCGGTCGTGGCGCCGGTTCCGGAGGGTTTCGAGGGCGTGCGCGATATTATGATCGCCGGCAACGAAATCGTCATCGTCGGACGGCCGCGCGAAAACCAAACGATCCGCATCCCGTTCGACCCGTCGTTATTCTGAGCGGGCAAATTTTTCCGGCCGGCGCGCGGCACGTGCTATTCCATCTCTCACAAAACAGGGACGAACCCGAGTGGCAGCCGAAGTGCGGCCCCAAACGAGGGAGAGAGCCATGAGATCGAGAAATGTAGCTTTCGTCACACTTCTGCTTTTGTGCGCGCCGGCTTACAGCGTGGCGCAGCAAAAGCCGGCGTCGGAGGCGAGTTCAGTCCCGATCTACCGGGTCACGGTGGTCGGACGCACGATCAAGGCGATCAACTACGGCCACCGCGGCGAGCCGACCAAGATCGGTTTTCAAGGCACGGTGCTGCTGCCCAAGGCCAAGGGCGAAGCGCAGGTGCAGAGCAAGCAAGGAGCCACCCAGATCCGCGCGCGCTTCGAGCGTATGCCGGCGCCCACCCGCTTCGGCGCGCAGTACTTGACGTATGTACTTTGGGCCATCACGCCGGAAGGCCGCGCCGTCAACCTCGGCGAGCTGGTCTTGAACGATTCGGATAAGGGCAGGCTGGACGTGAGTACGGATTTGCAGGCCTTCGGCCTTCTGGTGACCGCCGAGCCGTATTATTCCGTCACCCAGCCGAGCAATCTGGTGGTGATGGAAAATGTTCTGCGCGGCGATACGGTGGGCAAGGTGGAAGAGATCGACGCGAAGGCGGAGTTCTTGAACCGCGGCCAGCCATTCACGCTCAACCTGGAGCCGGAGGCGCGGCCGTCCGGAAAGAAACTGTCACTCGACCGTTATGAGGCCGTGCTCGAGATCTACCAGGCTCAGAACGCCGTGCAGATTGCGAGATCGGAAGGCGCGGATCGCTACGCGAGCGACACGCTGGCCAAGGCGGAGCAGCTCTTGCAGCAGGCCCAGAGCTATCAGGCTCAGAAGATGGACGCGAAGCAGATCGTAATGACGGCGCGCGAGGCGGCGCAGGCTGCCGAGGACGCGCGAGCGATTACAGCCAAGCGGAAGCAGGAGCTGGGTCAGGCGAGCGAGCAGAAGGTGGCCGCCCAGGCGCAGGCGAGCCGGCAAGCCGAACCGGCGCCGCCTCCGCCGGCAGCGCCCATCGCCGCGCCGGCAGCCGAGTCGCCGTCGGTGATCCAAATCCGCCCCCATCCTATGCCCGTTTCTGCTCCCTCTCCGCAGGCGGCGCTGGCCGATCAATTGAATCTGATCCTTCCCATCCATGAAAGCGCGGGGGCTTTGAAGCTGAATCTCTACGACCACCTTTTCGAAGCCGACGGCGCCGCGCTGACTCCGGTGGCCCGCGACAAGCTGTCGAGAATCGCCGGCATCGTTCGCGCCAACCCGGGGCTGCACGTGGAAGTGGAAGGCTACACCAGCGGAACAAGCGACCAGCATCTGCTGAGCCAGCGGGCGGCCGCTGTGTGCGACTACTTCGCGACGAACGGCATTCTGGCAGAATCCATCACCGCGCGGGGGATCACGATGCGGCCCCCGGCCGGCGACCGGCAGGTCCGGCATGTGACCGTCGTCATCAAGACGCAGCCGGATGCCGGCGTCAGTGTGTCCGAGCTGGGCCGTACAGCACCCGCCCCGGCCGGCGGTCGGTGACGCGGCCGCCGTCGATGATCAGCTCGCCGTTCACCATCACGTGCGAGAAGCCGACGGCGTATTGGTGCGGGTTTCCGAACACGGCGCGGTCGGCCACCGTGTCCGGATCGAAGATCACCAGGTCGGCCTTCATGCCCGGCCGCAGCAGGCCGCGATCGAACAGCTTGAGCCTCTGCGCCGGAAGCGAACTCATCTTCCGAATGGCGTCTTCGAGCGTCAGAATATGGCGCTCGCGCACGTAAACGCCGAGCACGCGAGTGAACGTGCCGTAGCTGCGCGGGTGCAGCACGCCTTTGCCGAAGATGGGCACCTCGCCGTCGGAGCCGATCATGGTCCAGGGATATTGCATGATGCGCTCCACGTCCGCCTCGTCGATGGCGTGGTAGACGGTCTGGCAGTTGCCCTGCATCAGCAGGTCCATGGCGACGTCGGCGGCGTTCTCGGGCGTGGGCTGCAGGCCGCGCTCGTCCGCCACCTGCGCGAGGCTTTTACCGTTCAGGCTCAGGTCGAAGCCGCAGTTGGCGAGGGCCACGTTTTTGGGATTGCCGCCGCCGCGGTCGAGACGGATTTTCGCGACGATGCCAGGCTTGATGCGGGCGCGCGTCGCCGGGTCCTGGAAGCGCTTCCGCATCATTTCGTCGCCGCCCTCCTGCGCCCACTGTGGAATCAGCGCGCTCAGGCCGGTAGACGACGCGGTGTAAGGATACTGGTCGATGGTGACGTCGACGCCGCGCGCGCGCGCCTCTTCCACCAGCTTGAGCGTTTCCACGCTCTGGCCCCAGTTGGGCGGCCCGATCACCTTGTGGTGGGTGATCTGCGTCGGCAGATGCCCCTGCTCGCCGATGGCGATGGTCTCGCGCACGCTGGCGAGCAGGCCCTCGGCCTCGTTGCGCATGTGGGAGATGTGCATGCCGCCCATTGCGCCGGCCACCTTCGCCAGCTCGATGACCTCTTCGGTCGGCGTGTAGTTGCCCGGAATGTAAAACAGTCCGGTCGAGATCCCGAGAGCGCCGTCCAGCATCGCCTGCCGGACAATCTGCTTCATCTTCTCGATCTCTTCCGGCGTGGCGCGGCGATTCACCAGGCCGATGACTTCGCGCCGCACCGACCCCTGCCCGACGAAGCTGCCGAAGTTGACCGAAGTCCGGCGCGCGGCGACTTTTTCGAGAAAGGGCCCCAGCGGGATGGGTGAGCTGCCGTCGTTGCCTTCGATCAGCGTGGTCACGCCCTGGCGAATATAGTTCTCAGCAGTGGGTACATCGAAGATGCCGCGGCGGGCGTGGGTGTGGATGTCGATGAAGCCGGGGGCCACGACTTGGCCGGCGGCGTCAATGGTGCGCGCCGCCGTCGCGCCGGGCAAGTACCCGCCGGCGGCGATGGTGTCGCCGCGCACGTATCCCCAGAAAAGCAGCGTGCCGGGCGGCGGCCAACTCGAGGAGCGAGTGCGCGCGGCCTCGGGGCGGGCCACTGTGGCGCGAGCCGGGGGCGGGCTGGGAGCGGATGGCGGCTCGGGCTCGATC
>DASQHK010000001.1:0-5303 GCA_035632135.1 Bryobacterales bacterium | reverse complement strand
CAAAACCGCACGGTTTGCAGGCTTCCAGAAGTGGACGAGGGGGCGCAAAGCGGCCTTTCCGGGCTTCTTCCAACAAGTTCAGACAAGGAGGGTTGCATCCATGACAGAGCCGAACGGCAGGATCGACCGGCGTACGCTGCTGAAGATCATGGGATCGGCCGGCGCGACGGGGGCGGTTCTTTCCTCTTGCGGGGGCTCCCTTGGGTCCGCCAGCGCCGAGTCGGGCGCCGGACTCACCGGGGGCAAGTGGGAAAAGAGCGTTGTCTTGGCTACCGCCGGCCCTGGGGGCAACCCGAACTGGCAGCCCGGAGACGCGCTGAAGTTCCTGCCTCCGGAAAGGATACCAACCTCGGGGCGGGCCGCAGACATGCTGGCCAGCCTGCCCAAACAGAAACTGCTGACCATCTACCAGCGGATGAACGCCAGCCGCAAGTGGGAAACCTCCATGAAGGATCTTTTCGTCGGCGGCAAGGATGGTCTCTACGGCGCATTCCACACCTACGTCGGCGAGGAGGCCATGGCCAACGGCGTGATGGCGGCGCTCAACGAGGACGACTACATCGCCAGCACCCATCGCGGACATGGCCACCTGATCGCCAAGGGAGGCGACCTGAGCAAAATGGCGGCGGAGATCTTTTTCAAAGAAACCGGCTACAACAAGGGCTACGGCGGCTCGATGCACATCACCGACATGTCCAAGGGCATCATGGGAATGAACGGGATCGTGGGCGCCAGCTACTACCTCGCCGCGGGCGCCGCGCGCCGCGCCCAGGTGCGCGGGACCAAGCAGGTGGCCGTCGCCTTCTTCGGAGACGGCGCGGCCAATTCGCCGTATTACTTCAGCGCCATCCGGAGCAGCACCAACTATAAGATCCCGGTGATCTTCGTGAACGAAAACAATTTCCAGTACATGGGCGTCCCCATGGCCACCACCACGCCGACCAAGTACATCTCCGACTACACCAAGGGGCTGGGTATTCCCCACCACGTGGTGGACGGCAACGACGTGACGGCGGTGTACGCGGCGACCAAAGAGGCGGTGGATTGGGCGAGGGCCGGCAAGGGACCGAGCATGATCGAGGGCATTACCTATCGCTGGTACGATCACTCGGGGTTTGCCGGGGCCAGGGTCGGCCGCGACGGGGCTATGGGCCTGCCCTATCGCTCCGACGAAGAGGTCCGGCAGTGGATTTCGCGCGACCCCATCGCCCGTTTCCGGAAATGGCTCTTGGATAAGGAAGTCGCCAAAGCAAGTGAGCTGGCGAAAATCGAGGCGGACGCGCAGGCCGCGGTGGAAGCGGCTATCGTTTTCGCGCGCCAGAGCAAGGACCCCGACCCGCAAGCCGGAGTGCTGAACACCCTGGCCAGCGGCGCCGTGCCAGCCACGCAGTTCTTCAACCGATCCGGGCTCGTGAACCCCATCGTGACGTAGCGAAATGGAGAGATCCATATGGCCAAGAAACCTTATGCTTATGCGCAACTGGAGGCCGTTGCCCTGGAGATGCGCAAGAACAAGGACATGGTCTTCTTCTATGAGTACGAGACTCCTGTGGCGACTTTGCCCACCGGCGAGGTTCTCGACCTGACGAAGGAGTTCGGCCCGCTTCGCACCTCCGGCCATGGATGGGCGATCGACGAAACCTGGCTGGTGGGTGTGGCGGTCGGAGTGGCGGCGGCCGGTTCTATCGCCGTGGTCCGGCTCCCGTCCATGACCACCCTCTATGCCATCGAGTACATTTACAACCAGGCCGGCAAGCTGCGCTCCATGACCGGCGGGCAAGCCAGCATGCCGTTTGTGCTTTGGCAGGGCGGCGGGGGCCGCACCAAAGGCTCGGCTGGACAGCACACGGAGGTGGGGCAGGAAGCCATCTATGCGAACCTGCCGGGCGTGAAGGTCGTTGTGCCGAGCAACGCTTACGACGCCAAAGGCCTTCTGACCGCCGCTATCCGCGATCCGGACCCGGTCGTTTACTTTGACTATCCGGAAGTCAAGTCCGGCGAGCAGCCGGATGTGCCCGACGAGGCTTACGAGGTTCCTCTGGGCAAAGCCGCTGTGCGGCAGGAAGGCAGGCACCTTACCTTGGTCGCTTGGGCGCCTGCGACCGTCGACGTGAAGCGGGCGTTGCCGATGATCGCAAAAGCAGGCATCAGCGTCGAGTACATTGATCCGCGCACGCTGAAGCCGCTGGACCTCGCCACTCTGGCCGCCTCGGTGAAAAAGACCCGGAGATTGCTGGTGGTGGAACACGGACACTACACCAACAGTTTCGGCTCTCACGTGATCGCCGAGGTGGTGCAAGCCGTCCCGGGCATTAAAGCGAAGAAGATCGCTTTCCCCGATGTGCCTGGACCCGGCGCTCAAGGAATGATGGCATGGCTGCGCCCGGATGCGCCCAAGATCGCCGATGCCGCCATGCAGATGATGAAGGCGTAAGTATGGCGCTCGAGACACCCGAAACGAATCCGCCTCCGGTTGCCTGCCCGCGGTGCGGCACCCCGATGCACGCAGCCATGGTCAAGACCGCCATCTGGCGCGACGACCGCGTGTTCCTCGTCGAGGACATCCCGGCTCAAGTCTGTGACTCGTGCCTGGAACAGTTTTATGACGAGGAAACGACCGACGTGTTGCGCCGGCTGACCGAAGAGGGCTTCGCCTCCGTGGAGCCGAAAAGAGAGATCCTGGTTCCGATCTTCTCGCTCGAGGGACGAATCCGCCGGGCCGCATCCTCGCCAGAGGAAATTTGTGCTGATTACTGAGGACCGATGAGCGCCAATCGATTGGTCCTCGCCCTCCTCGCGGGATCACTGCTCGCAGCCTGCGGGAAACCAGCCTCCCCTTCCGATGACCCTGGCAAGGGCGCAGCAGCGAAGGCGCCGGCAACCGCGCCTGCGCCGGCGGCGCCATTCAACGTAGCCGGCATCTTCCCGCCGGGTGCAGGGCGAGAGCTGGTTCTAAACACCTGCGGCTCCTGTCATCCTGTGGTGTGCGCGGCTCGCGGACAACGAACCGCGGAGCGCTGGGAAAGCATCAAACAGGGCCACAAGGACAAGCTAACCAGCGTCAGCAGCGCGGACCTGAACGTCATGTTCTCGTATCTGAAAGAGAACTTCAACGACGCCAAGCCGGAACCGCAAGTCCCCGCGGAATTGTTGCAACAAGGATGTACTCCATTCTAGCGGGACGGGAAGGCGCTCGATTCATGTCTCGTAGCGGGCCGGCGGCGCTCCTGTTCGCGGCCGTATTGCCGGTTGTCGCCGCCAGCGCTTTGCCGGGCTGCTCTCGCGGACCCGCGGCGCCAGCCCAGGCGACGCTGGAGCCCGGCGGCCAACCGGCCAAAGTGAATATCGACGAGATCTTTCCGCCCGGCCGGGGACGCGAGCTGGTTCTGAATAACTGCACCACCTGCCACACCTTCGTCCCCATCGTGGTATTGCAGATGACCAGGGAAGCGTGGGAACGCAACAGCCGGGACCACCGCGCCCGCGTGGCGGCGCTGAGCGACGCCGACTTCAAGACCCTGTATGAGTACTTGATCGCAAACTTTAACCCAACCCGGCCCGTCCCGAAACTCCCGCAGGAATTATTGGATACCTGGACGTCATACTAAGGGAACGCGAGGCCGCCCTGTCAGCCCAGCTCGCCGAGCAATGACTTTGCGCTAACCAGCACTAGCGGATGCGTTCCCAAGTGAGCCGGACGGTCCGCGTCTCGCCGTTGACCTTCGACGGCGGCGGAATCAGGGTCAGCCGGTTGCCGGAAAACTCAAAGTGCCGCACGCGGTCGCGCTCGATATTGGGGTTGATGTTTCCGACCGTGTGGTGGGTCACGGTTCGCGCGGCTTCATCGACCGTGTAGGTTCCGAAGTAGGCGACGTAGGACCGCAGGGCGTCCCAGGCCTCTTCGCCCGTTGGCTGCGCCGCGGCAAAGTGCTGCCGGTCGCGCGCCGTGATCTGGACGGCCATGTGGCCGGTGGAGTCGTACAGGATCAGGCCGAGGGGGTCTGCCCCCAGGCGCCCCGTCCGGGGGACCGCCTCGCCGTTGGGCCGCCGCTCCTCGATCGATACCAGCCGCCAGGTCCCCACGAATCGCTTCGCCGCGGCCGGAATGGGATGCGCGCGCCCGAACTCCGGCGCCGGCGCTTGGGCCGCGGCGAGCATTGTGCAAAGCGCCAGGAGCAAGTAGCATTTCATGTTGGACCTCCCGCTTCGAGGACCGCAGTCTACCATGGCCGCCACGCCCCGCATCCACGCCATCTCGCTCGCTCCGATGTCGGCGGCGCAAAAGGCCCGGCTCAAGGGCCTGGGCGAGCTGCGCTACTTCGACGCCGTGCTCGGCGACCTGCGGCTCGCCGAGCAGTGCCGCGGCGCTGAAATCCTCATCGTCACGCCGCGCCTGCACCTCGACATCGTGCCTTATCTCGACGGCTGCCGCTTCATCTCGGTGCAGGGGGCGGGCACCGACGCGCTCGACGTCGTCGCCGCTCGCGGCAAGGGAATCCTGGTTTCGAATGTGCCCGATTTTTGCTCTGATGCCGTCGCAGAGCACGCCTTCGCGCTGCTGTTGGCCGTCGCCAAAAACCTGGAAGCCGGCCGCGCCACGCTCCAGCAAAGCCGCTGGCAGACCGCGCTGGCCTACCCGACTATCGGTCTCAAGGGCCAGACATTGGGTCTGTTTGGTTGCGGCAAGATCGGCAGCCGCATCGCCGCGCTCGGCCGCGCTTTCGGCATGCGCGTGCTCGCCACGACCCGCAGCCCGCGCGGCACGCACTTCGAGCAGCTTCTTGCCGAAAGTGATTTCCTGGTGATCGCTGCCCCGGCAACGCCTGAAACCCGCGGCCGCTTCAATGCCGCCGCCTTCGCCGCGATGAAGCCGGGCGCCGTGCTGGTCAACATCAGCCGGGCCGCCCTGGTCGACGATGGCGCGCTGCTGGCCGCTCTCGACACCGGCCGCCTCGCCGGCGCAGCCGTCGACGTGTTCTCTCACGAGCCGCCGCCGCCCGACCATCCCTTGTTGCACCACCCGCGCCTGCTCGTCAGCCCGCACGTCGCCTGGGGCACCGCAGACGCCGTCGAGCGCCTGCTCGATCTGAGCATTGAGAATGTGGAAGCATTTCTCAGCGGCCGGCCGATCCACCTGGTCGAGCCCTGAGCGTCAATCGAGATCTGCTATTTGGGGGTCCCGCCGCGGGGACCGAAGCGGATTTCGACGGGAGTATCAACCGGGAAGCTGACATCCTGTCCGCGCGCCACCAGGTTGACGTAAACGGACCGGGCGATGCCCCACCAACCGAGCGCGGTCGCCA